>CAIYSK010000067.1 GCA_903928835.1 uncultured cyanobacterium | reverse complement strand
GCACCACCCGCAGGCTGCCGGAGGGCTACGTGCCCCCCGCCGGCAGCACCCTTCGCTGACCGCCAGACCCTCGAGGTAACCCATGGAGAGCTTCGCCTACATCCTGATCCTCACCCTGGCGATCGCCACGTTGTTCTTCGCCATCGCCTTCCGCGATCCCCCGAAGATCGGCAAGTGATCCCAACAGGACCCAGTTGATCCAACCAGCCCCCACCCCGCGGTGGGGGCTTTTTAATGGCCAATACGATCCGGGCCTGGCTGATCAGCCCCTGGCCAAGGCTCAGCCAGGGGCTGACCTGGGCAGACGCCGACCTGCAGCACGCTCTGATGCCGATCTGATTCCGGGGTGATTCGGACTGCCGCTGAGACCGATTGCAGCGACACCCTTCTCAAGGGAGCAACTTGTGTCTACACTTGCTCCGATCACAGATGCGGTGATAAGGGCATGCAATGCCCCTCCTGCCAACACACCGACAGCCGCGTGCTGGAGTCCCGGGCAGCGGACTCCGGCCGCAGTGTGCGGCGGCGCCGTGAATGCCTCAACTGCGAATTTCGCTTCACCACCTACGAACGGGTTGAAACCGTGCCGGTGACAGTGGTGAAACGCAACGGCAGCCGCGAAACCTTCAGCCGCAGCAAATTGCTGCATGGCCTGCTGCGGGCCTGTGAAAAAACCGGCCTCGAGCCCGCCCGGCTCGAAGGCGTGGTTGATGAGATCGAACTGCAACTCCAGGGCCGCAGCGGCCGGGAAGTGAGCAGCAATGAGATCGGCGAGCTGGTGCTGCAGCAGCTCAGCGAAATCAGCGAGGTGGCCTACGTGCGCTTTGCCTCGGTGTATCGCCAGTTCCAGGGGATCAGCGATTTTGTGGCCACCCTCGAAGGCCTGAGCCGCCGGCCCCGCAGCCGCGCCGCCAAGTTGGCGGCGGCCGTGGGCTGAGGCTCACTTCTAGGGACTGGATCCCTGGGGTACAGGCCTGGTCCGTGGTCTTGGAAGAGGTCTGGGCGAAAAGCGGGCGACAACAGCTGGCGACCCAGTCTCGGCCGCACTTTTTAACCGATCAGCTGCGAGCGCTCTGGCTTGCCTGATCAGGCGTGACGGCCCCAAGCCAGGGCCGAGTCGTGACGGGTTAGGCCCTGGCTTGGGGGCGTGGACCTGGCCATGGGGACCAGCACCCAGTTGGCTCTGGCCCCTCGGTGGGTTCTCGGGCCTGACAGGGCGGATCCAGTCCCAGTTAGGGGGGTAAAACCGCTTTTTGTATAGTGATTGATTCTGCGCCATACGTCGGCGGACGTTGGCGCCGATTCCCTCGCCCTGCCCTAGGCAGTCCGCCACCTCCCCCATGACCGTGACCCCTTCCGACGTCAGTCTCCTTGAGACAGGCAGCCCCATTGACCTGGAACAGGAGATCGCCGCAGAGCTCGATCTCGACCTGGCCATCCCGGAAGAGGTGCCCACCGCCGATGACCCCGGTAGCCGGGCGGCCGTGCGCGACATGGATGGGGTGGGCTTCACCCTGGAGGAATTCGCCTCCCTCCTCAGCAAGTACGACTACAACTTCAAGCCCGGCGACGTGGTGAAGGGCACCGTGTTCGCCATGGAGCCCAAGGGCGCCATGATCGACATCGGCGCCAAAACCGCCGCCTTCATGCCCATGCAGGAGGTGTCGATCAACAGGGTCGAAAGCATCTCCGACGTGCTTGAGCCCGGCGAAGTGCGCGAGTTCTTCATCCTCAGCGAAGAAAACGAAGACGGCCAGCTCACCCTCTCAATCCGCCGGATCGAATACCAGCGGGCCTGGGAGCGGGTGCGTCAGCTGCAGAAAGAAGACGCCACCATCTACTCGGAAGTGTTTGCCACCAACCGCGGTGGTGCCCTGGTGCGGGTGGAAGGCCTGCGCGGCTTCATCCCCGGCAGCCACATCAGCACCCGCAAGCCCAAGGAAGACCTGGTGGCCGACTTCCTGCCCCTCAAGTTCCTGGAGGTGGACGAGGAGCGCAACCGCCTGGTGCTCAGCCATCGCCGCGCCCTGGTGGAGCGCAAAATGAATCGCCTCGAAGTGGGCGAAGTGGTGATCGGCACCGTGCGCGGCATCAAGCCCTACGGCGCCTTCATCGACATCGGTGGTGTGAGCGGCCTGCTGCACATTTCCGAAATCAGCCACGAGCACATCGAGACCCCCCACACGGTGCTCAATGTGAACGACCAGATGAAGGTGATGATCATCGACCTCGACGCCGAGCGGGGCCGCATCTCCCTC
>CAIYSK010000066.1 GCA_903928835.1 uncultured cyanobacterium | reverse complement strand
CGGTGATCCGCAGCGTGTTGGAAATTGATTCCAGCCGCCTCACCGTCTTGCTGCCCCAGAGCCTGGATCGTCAGCCGGGTGAATCCCGTGAGCTGCTGGAGCGGGTGCTGCATCTGGTGGAAAAGCCCGAGCACGATGAGCTGCCCTTGCCGATGGCCAGCAGCCTCTGCAACCAAGAGATCATTACCCGCTGTGACCAGTTGATTTGCTTCGCTTTCCACGACAGCGAAACCCTCCTGGCCAGCTGCCGGTTGGCCGAAGACATGGGCAAGGTGGTGACCTTGATGTTCTTTGATTAGTTAGCCAGTACAGCCTTGAGCCTTATCGGGCCAGCACAGCCTTAAGCCCTTCCACGTAGAGCAACCCCGAACACAGCAGGCCGGCCGCCCAGGTCATGCCGCGTAGAGGGGGCACATTGCCCACGTAGGCGCCCACATACACGAGCCGCAGGAGCGGATGCAACCAGGCGGCGGCAATGGCAACTGGCGCCGTCGGACCTGCAATCAGGCAGAGCAGGCAAGCCGGTGCATGCAAGGTGAAGGCTTCAAAGCTGTTTTGGTGGGCCCAGCTGGCCCGCTTCCCCCAGGCCGGGAGGCGATCAAACATGGCCCGCGGAGCGGCCATGTCAGCCATGGTGAAGTCGGCCTTGGAGCGGCCGGCGCCCAGGGGCACCACACTCAGCACCACCACGGCGCCGGCAAGCACCAAGGACCAGGCATAGGGGGCAAGGGTGGCGGCTTGGCTCATCGGGGTGGGAGTTTTGAGGTTCCTTTTCTAGGGTGGCCCCAATCCCGTTCGCGTGTGCCATGGCCGACACCTATTCCTTCGACGTGGTGAGCGATTTTGATCGCCAGGAATTGGTGAACACCCTGGATCAAGTGCGCCGGGATGTGGGCCAGCGCTACGACCTCAAGGATTCCGGCACCGAGATCGACCTCGAAGAGACCAGTCTCACCATCACCACCGCCAGCGACATGACGCTCCAGGCCGTGGAAGATGTGCTGCGTCAGAAGGCCACCAAGCGCAACCTTTCGCTCAAAATCTTCGATTTCCAAACCCCAGAGGCGGTGGGCGGCAACAAGGTCAAGCAAGTGGTGAAGCTGCGCAAAGGCCTCTCCCAGGAGCTGGCTAAGAAGCTCAGCAAGACGGTGCGCGACGAGCTCAAGAAGGTGACCGTGGCGATCCAGGGCGAAAGCCTGCGCATCACCGGCAAGAACAAAGATGACCTTCAGCAGGCGATCCAGCTGCTCAAGGACCAAGACGTTGACGTGCCCCTCCAATTTGAAAACTACCGCTAAGCAAGGCGAACGCTGGAGTTTTTGGCTGGATCGGGGAGGCACCTTCACCGATGTGGTGGGCTGCTCCCCATCCGGCGACCTTGTGGTGCGCAAGGTGCTCTCCGTGCAGCCGGGCAGCCTGGGTGATCCGGCCGTTGCCGCGATCCAATCCATCCTGGGAATCCCTGCAGGCCAGCCCATACCGGAGGGTTTGGTTGATGGGGTGCGCCTGGGCACCACCGTGGCCACCAATGCCTTGATTGAGCACCGGGGCCAGCCGGTGCTGTTGCTGATTAACCGGGGCCTGGCCGATCTCCCCACCATGGGCGATCAACACCGGCCTGACATCTTTGCCCTCCGGATTGAACGCCCCCAGCCCCTGGCGATGCGGGCGATTGAGGTGGATGGCCGCTTGGCCGCCAGTGGCGAGGAGGTGGAACCCCTCCAGCTGGACGCCAGTTTGGCGACCCAGATTCGCCAAGCCATGGTGGATGGCTACCGCAGCTGTGCCATTGCCTTGATGCACAGCACCTGCAACCCCTGCCATGAACAGCAACTGGCCGCCTGGGTGCGCCAGTTAGGCCTGGAGCAGGTGGTGCTCTCCAGTGAGCTCAGCTGCCAGCCTCGCCTGGTAGCCAGGTGCCAAACCACCCTGGTCGAGGCCGCCGTGGCTCCGGTGCTGTTTGGCTATTTAGACCAGGTACGCCAGGCCCTGGGCTTGGCCACCGACTTGCGGGTCATGCGCTCCAGCGGGGCCCTTGCAGCTCCTGGAATGCTCCATGCGAAGGACACGATCCTCTCGGGCCCTGCGGGCGGGATGGTGGGGGCCGTTGCATCGGCCCGCGATGCCTTGGCGGCCCTGGGGCAGGCCGATGGTCCGGTGGTGGGGGTGGATATGGGTGGCACCTCCACCGATGTCTTCTATGCGGAGAGCACGGCCCAAGGCGCCGCTTGGGAGCGAAGGGCGGATACGGAGATTCTGGGCCTGCGGATCCAGGCCCCGATGCTGCCGATTCATACCGTCGCCGCAGGCGGGGGCTCAGTGGTGTCCTTCGATGGCGAGCGCTTGCTGGTGGGGCCGGTTTCCGCTGGGGCCGATCCGGGACCGGCCTGTTATGGCCGCGGCGGTCCTGCCACGATCACCGATGCCCATGTGGTGCTGGGGCGTCTGCCTAGCTCGGCCCTGCCGGCTGTTTTTGGCCCTGGGGGGGATCAACCCATCAACCCAGAGGCGTCGTGGGCTGTGTTGTCCGATTTGGCTGCTGCGATGGCTGGCGTGGCTCCAGGCATCACCCTAAAGCAGGTTGCTGAGGGGGCCTTGGCGATTGCTATCGAAACCATGGCCCAAGCCGTGCGCCGCATCACGATTCAACGGGGCCACGATCTCCGCCGGGCCCTGCTGGTGAGTTACGGCGGGGCGGCGGGCCAATTGGCCTGCAGGCTTGCCCAAAGCCTGGGGATTGGCCAGGTGGTTTTGCATCCGCTTGCTGGGGTGCTCTCGGCCTACGGCATCGGGGTTGCCCCCCAGGCTGTGCTGTTGGAGAACCTGGTGCGTCGCCCCCTGGAGCTTGCCCTGGTGCAGCAGCTGGTCAGCCAGCTGGAGCACCTGAGCGCTGCAGGCGTTAAAACCCTGGAGGCCAGCGGTGATTTGGACCCCGACCAGCGTCCCCAACGGCTGGTGCGCTTGGAGTTGCGCCTTGCCGGCAGTGAGAGTGGCCTCGAGGTGCCGTGGCCCGAGGACCAAATTCTGGCGCCTGCCCATGATCTCTTGGCCACCTGGCGGGATGGTTTTGCGGTGAGCCATGGCCGGCGCTATGGCTACCAACCCCCCATGCCTGAGTTGGTGGTGGAACGCCTGCTGGTGGAGTTGGTCTCACCGGTTGGGCGGCAACCATTGGCCTTGGACGGGGCTCGCCGTGCCTCGCCCGGCCCCTTGGCCCCAGGGGAGGAGCTGCAAGGTCCGGCTTTGCTGGTGGACGCCACGACAACAACCGTGCTGGAAGCGGGTTGGCAGGCCCGGGGGCTGGCCGGCGGAGCAATTGTTCTTGAGGCGCTGGTAACCCCTGCTGCGGGGGATCTACCGAGCGGTGTCGTTTCTCCAGGGGGGACTCCAACGGTTTCTGATGGTCCTGATCCGGTGCTGTTGGAGCTCTATAACCATCGCTTTGCCGCGATTGCTGAGCAGATGGGGGAGCGGCTCCAGCAAAGTGCCCGCTCGGTGAACATCCGCGAGCGCCTCGATTTTTCCTGCGCCATTTTTGACGGTGCCGGCCAGTTGGTGGCCAATGCCCCGCACATTCCCGTTAACCTCGGCTCCATGGGTGAAAGCGTGGCGGCCTTGTTAAGCGCCGTGCGTTGGGGAGAGCGACCACCCTTGGCCCCTGGGGATGTGGTACTGACCAACAACCCCTTCAAGGGGGGTACCCATTTGCCCGATATCACCGCAATCACACCGGTGTTTGCAGAAGGCCGGCGTGGGCCAGAGCTGGTCTTTTTTGTGGCCTGCCGAGGCCACCATGGCGATGTGGGGGGGATCACACCCGGTTCGATGCCGGCCCTAAGCCGTTCCATTGAGGACGAAGGACTTCTGCTTGACAACGTCTTGTTTTTGCATGAAGGCCAGCTCGATCTGGCGGCTTGGCAGCAGCGGCTGGCGGAGGGCGTTTGGCCCGTGCGCAATCCCGAGCAGTTGCTGGCTGATCTACAGGCCCAGGTGGCCGCCAATCGCTATGGGGTGGAGGCGATGCAGCAGCTCATGGCACGGGAGGGCCTGAGCCAGGTGCAGGCCTACATGGGCCATGGGCAAGCCAATGCCGCGGAGTGCGTGCGACGGGTGATCGGGCGACTCAGCAATGGCCGGCACCAGGTGGAGCTCGACGATGGGGCCGTGATTGCCGTTTCCATCGCCATTGATCGGGACTCCCGCAGGGCCCGCTTGGATTTCAGCGGGACCAGTGCCCAGCAACCCAGCAACCAAAACGCACCCTTGGCGGTCACCAAGGCCGTCGTGCTCTACGTGTTTCGTTGTTTGGTGGGGGAGAAGATCCCGCTCAATGCCGGTTGTTTTGAGCCCTTGGAGCTGATTGTGCCCGAGGGTTGCTTGCTCAATCCATTGGCTCCAGCCGCTGTGGTGGCAGGCAATGTGGAGGTGTCGCAGGCTGCGGCGAATGCCTTGTTCGGCGCTTTGGGAGTGCAGGCTGCAGCCCAGGGCACGATGAACAACCTCAGTTTTGGCAATGCCACCTGCCAGTACTACGAAACCATCTGCGGTGGTACCGGGGCTGGGCTCGATCTGGCTGGCCATGGTTTTGCTGGGGCTTCAGCCGTGCAGAGCCACATGACCAACTCCCGTCTCACCGATCCAGAAATTCTGGAAGCGCGTTATCCCGTGCGGTTGGAAAAGTTTGCCCTGAGACAGGGGTCTGGGGGGGCTGGCCGCTGGCGCGGTGGGGATGGGGTGGTGCGGCAGTTGCGCTTCTTGGAGCCCATGCAGGCTGTTTTGCTCACCGGTTCGCGTCGGGTGCCCCCGTTTGGTTTGGCAGGCGGCGAGGCTGGCAGCTGTGGCCGCAACCTTTTGCTCAAACCCTTCCAAAGCGACCAGCCCCTGCCTGGCGTGGCCCAGGTTGAGATCCAAGCGGGAGAAGCATTGCGACTGGAAACCCCCGGTGGCGGTGGCTACGGCGCCTAAATTGAAAACCTCGATCCCCTGGCCCATGGTGCCTCCATGGCCGCGTCGCTCCGGGATCATCGGCCTGCTGGCGCTCCTAACGGCCATACCGCTGGCCGGTTGCGGCAACGGCAGCAAGGACGCTGGAGGGCGGCTAGGGAGCGAGCAACTGCGCCTGGTGCGCCAACGCGGTGCTCTGATTTGCGGAATCAATGGCCAGCTGCCTGGCTTCAGCAGCCTTGCCGCAGATGGTCGCTACGGCGGATTCGACGTGGATGTCTGCCGGGCGGTGGCCGCTGCGGTGCTGGGGGATCCGCGCCGGATGGAGCTGCGGCTGCTCACCAGTAATGACCGCTTCACGGCCGTAGCCAGCGGCGATGTGGACCTGCTCTCCAGGAACACCACCGTGAACCTGGGCCGGGATGCCGCCGGTGGCAACGCCCTTTCTTTTGCGCCGGTTCTCTTTTACGACGGTGGTTCGGTGCTCGTGCCGTCCGCCAGCGGTATCCACCGGTTGGCGGACCTCTCTGGCCGGCCTGTGTGTGTGGTCAGCGGCTCCACCAACGAGGGCGTGCTGGCCGACCGCATGGGGAGCCTCGGCTTGCGTTACGTGCCACTTCGCTACCGCAACGCCGATGAGACCTTCGAGGCTTATCTCGCCGGTCGCTGTACGGCGGTGACCAGTGATCGCTCTGGGCTGGCGGCCCGGCGCACCCTGTTCCCGGATCCCTCGGCCCATCGGCTGCTGCTGGAGGTCTTGAGCAAGGAGCCGATGGCTCCGGCTACCCGCCAGGCAGATCCTGGCTGGGCCGATGTGGTCCGCTGGACGATGTACGCCCTGATTGAGGCGGAGGAGCTGGGGGTGACCCGCTCAAATCTGATGGCCGTCACGGCCAAGGCCCGCTCTGATCAGCGTCAGGTGCGGCTGCGCCGCTTCCTGGGGATTGAGGGCGATTTGGGAGGTTCCCTTGGGCTCAAGGCTGATTTCGCGGCCAAGGCGGTGGGGGCCGTGGGGAACTATCGCGAGCTCTTCGAACGCAACCTGGGTTCGGGCTCTCCCTTAATGCTGGAGCGCGGTTTCAACAAGCTTTGGAACAGCGGAGGGCTGTTGATCTCTCCGCCGTTCCAATGAGCCCATGGCAATGAGGTCAGGCCACCTAGGCCGCGGCTTGGGTTGGCGCTGTGAGCATGTTGATGGCTGAAAACGCCAAGCCGATGCCAAACAGCATGCCAATCGCCCAGATGCTGTCGCTGGGCCATTCGGCGATCAACATGCCCCCCAAAATGGCGGTGACCACCCCATCCACGAGCACCAAGGCCCGGGCAGGCCCCTGGTTGGTGGCGGCTGCTGCCAATTCCATCACCCCTTCAAAGGCGAGTAGGAATCCCACAAACAGGGTGAGGCTCACTTCGCTGTCGATCGGGAAGGCCAAGACCCAGATGCCTCCACCCACGTAGAGCAAGCCGGATAGCAGGCGGAAGATTT
>CAIYSK010000065.1 GCA_903928835.1 uncultured cyanobacterium | reverse complement strand
CAAGGCGGGCCACTTTGATGACAGCCGAATTGGGATGTTGCAGGTCAAAATTCTCAAAGCCAGGAACCAGCTCTCTCGGTTGTGCCAGGTCGCCTCTGCATCGATGACTGCCTTCCCCGGCGATCGCCAATGGCTGGCGCCTGGCGAGTTTCGATCGCGATTTCGAGCGGTTTGAAGGCTTGGAGCGGTTGGCGCTGCGATGAGCACGGCCATGAGCCCTCCAGGCACTGACCAGGCTTCCGTACAACTTGTACATAACCTCTAAGAGTCTTTTTGAGCGACTTTGCGTCGCCAACGCCACCACCGTTTCCCCGTCAAGCCAGTTCCCCAGCCGATGACCTTCAGCCAAACTCCCGTGTCTTGCAGCGGCCGCGTTGCCTTGATCACCGGCATCACTGGGCAAGATGGCAGTTATCTGGCCGAGCTGTTGCTGGAGAAGGGCTACACGGTGCATGGCATTAAGCGGCGGGCCAGCAGCTTCAACACGGCCCGGATCGACCACCTCTACCAAGACCCCCACGAGAGCGACCCGCGCCTGGTGCTGCACTACGGCGACCTCACGGACAGCACCAACCTGATTCGAATTATTCAGCAGGTGCAGCCCGATGAAATTTATAATTTAGGGGCCCAAAGCCATGTGGCAGTGAGCTTTGAGGCGCCCGAATACACCGCCAATAGTGATGCGCTAGGCACCCTCCGGATATTGGAGGCTGTTCGGATGTTGGGCCTTACGGAAAAAACCCGGATCTATCAGGCGAGCACTTCAGAGCTCTATGGCCTGGTGCAGGAGACTCCCCAGAAGGAAACCACGCCTTTTTATCCCCGTAGCCCCTATGGGGTAGCCAAGCTCTATGCCTATTGGATCACGGTCAATTACCGCGAGGCCTACGGAATGTATGCCTGCAATGGCATCTTGTTCAACCACGAATCTCCCCGCCGCGGTGAAACCTTTGTAACCCGCAAGATCACCCGGGGCCTGGCGCGCATTGATGCAGATTTGGATCAGTGTTTGTTCATGGGCAACCTGGATTCGTTGCGCGATTGGGGCCATGCCCGCGATTACGTGGAGATGCAGTGGCGGATGCTGCAGCAAGACACCCCCGAGGACTTCGTGATCGCCACAGGCCGCCAGGAAACGGTGCGCCGCTTCATTGAGCTCTCTGCTGAGCAGATGGGCTGGGGTGGTGGCCATGGCACTGCCATCCAATGGGATGGCAGTGGACTGGAGGAAGTGGGCCGCCGCGCCGATACCGGGGACGTGGTGGTGCGGATCGATCCGCGCTACTTCCGTCCGGCTGAGGTGGAAACCCTGCTCGGTGATCCCACCAAGGCCAAGGACAAACTGGGCTGGACCCCCACCACAACCCTCGAAGAGCTGGTGGCCGAGATGGTGGCTACGGATAAGGAAGAAGCGGCCAAGGAAGCCCTACTGCGCCGCCAGGGCTTTGCGGTGGTGGGTTCGATGGAGAATCCGCCTTCTGGTGCGGCGATTGCAACTTCAGCCAGCAAAGGAGGCGAGGCGTAATGCCTTCACCAGCGATGGGCGACGCTGAAAAGCTGATCTCACCAGCCGATCGGATCTATGTGGCCGGTCACCGGGGTATGGCGGGGTCGGCCATTTGCCGGTCGCTCGTTTCCAAAGGCTATGGGGAAGCAGGTGGTGGGGCCTTGCTTACCGCAGCCCGCAGCGAACTGGATTTACTGGATCCGATGGCTGTTGCGAATTGGTTTGCTGTTAACAAGCCGGATCTGGTGATTTTGGCGGCGGCCAAGGTGGGAGGCATCCATGCCAATGCCACCTATCCGGCGGACTTCCTGCTCGACAATCTCAAGATCCAAAACCACCTGATCGAAACGGCCTGGCGCAGTGGCGTGCGCCGTTTGCTGTTTCTTGGTAGCAGTTGCATTTATCCCAAATTTGCCGAGCAGCCGATCAAAGAGGAGGCCCTGCTCACTGGCCCCTTAGAGCCCACTAACGAGTGGTATGCGATTGCCAAGATTGCCGGGATCAAGCTTTGCCAGGCCCTGCGCCAGCAGCACGGGTTCGATGCGATCAGCCTGATGCCCACCAATCTCTATGGGCCTGGCGATAACTACCACCCCACCAATAGCCATGTGATGGCTGCCTTGATTCGTCGGTTCCATGAAGCGAAGGAATCCAATGCCGCCAGCGTGGCCTGCTGGGGTACAGGAACTCCCTTGAGGGAGTTTTTGCATGTGGATGATCTTGGGGCGGCCTGCGTGTTTGCCTTGGAAAACTGGTCTCCAAGCCCTGGTGAGTTGCAGTATCTCAATGTCGGCACTGGTGTGGATCTTTCGATCAAAGAGCTGGCTGATCTTGTGGCCAAAACCGTTGGCTATGAAGGAGATATCCAATGGGATTCCAGCAAGCCCGATGGCACCCCTAGGAAGCAGTTGGATGTATCCAAGCTTGGGGCCATGGGCTGGCGCGCGGCAATCCCGCTTGCCGAAGGATTGGCCAAGACCTACAGGGGTTTTAAAGAGGGTTTGCCGTCTACTCAAGTAGCCCCTGGTTTGGAAATCAATTGAGCGAAGTGCAGTCTGCGATCCGCAGCATCTGCTGCATCGGTGCTGGGTATGTGGGCGGCCCAACGATGGCTGTGATTGCGGATCGCTGCCCAGAGATCCAGGTGACGGTGGTGGATCTCAACGCCGAGCGGATCGCTGCCTGGAATGGCGCGGATCTTTCCAAGTTGCCTGTTTATGAGCCGGGGCTTGATGCGGTGGTGGGCCGCTGCCGGGGCCGCAATTTGCACTTTTCCACCGCTGTGGAAGCGGCGATTGCTGCTGCCGACATGGTGTTTCTCTCGGTGAACACCCCCACCAAGACCAAGGGGCTGGGGGCTGGTCAGGCCAGCGACCTGCGCTGGATTGAAGCTTCTGCCCGCCAGGTGGCGGCCTGCGCCAAGGGCCACACGATCGTGGTGGAGAAAAGCACGTTGCCGGTGCGCACGGCAGAAGCCGTGCAGGCGATTCTTGGTGCCTCCTTATCGCAGGGCGGATCGGATGGGGCTGGGCCCACCTTTTCGGTGCTCTCTAACCCTGAGTTTTTGGCAGAAGGTACAGCCATTGCCGATCTGGAGAATCCCGACCGGGTGCTGATTGGCGGGGAGGATCCAGGGGCGATCGAGGCTTTGGCTGGGATCTATGGCCACTGGGTTGCGTCTGAGAGGATCCTGCGCACCAATTTGT
>CAIYSK010000064.1 GCA_903928835.1 uncultured cyanobacterium | reverse complement strand
TCCTGGCCATTCATCTGGATCGGGGCAAAGCCACCTTTTTGGGCCGAGAGCCCATCCAAGAGCGGTTCATGGGTGTTGGTTTGGGCCAGGGTGAGGCAGCCGTTGCGGCTGCCATCGGAGCGCATCCGAAAGCCCAATAGGCCCGTTTCAGGGGCTGGGCACGCTTCCACGGCCACGGCGCCGGCGCCATCGCCAAACAGCACGCAGGTGCTGCGGTCGTCCCAGTTGACCCAGCGGCTCAGCTGGTCGGCACCAATCACCAGGGCCCGGCGCATCGCCCCCGTGGCCAGGTATTGGTTGGCGGTAATCAGGGCAAAGAGAAAGCCGCTGCAGGCCGCGGTGAGATCGAAGGCCACGGCTTTGCTAGCCCCAAGCGCCCCTTGAATGCGCGGCGCTGTGCCGAAGAGGTCGTCGGGGCTGGAGGTGGCCAGCAGGATCAGATCCAGATCCTCAGCCCGCCAGCCGGCGTGATCCAGGGCTGCCTGGCCAGCGCGGGTGGCCAGGGTTGTGAGGGATTCCTCGGGCCCGGCAATCCGGCGGGCACCAATGCCGGTGCGGGTGCGGATCCACTCGTCGTTGGTCTCAACCCGGCCGCTCAGCTGGGCGTTGCTAATGCTGGCGGCGGGAACGGCACTGCCGCTGCCCACCAGGGCCATCCCCCAGGGAAGGGGGCCCGGTGCTGGTTGTGCAACGCCGCCAAGCGACACGGGAGCTGACCAGAAGTGGGCTCAGTCAACCACAGGTGCGCTTGCACTGAGGGCATGCAGGTTGGCCATCACCCCATGGTTGGCGGCGGAGTGGGCCAGGCGCAGGGCGCTGAGCACGGAGAGAGCCTTGCTGCTGCCATGGCCGATCACGCAGACCCCATCAACGCCCAGCAGCAGGGCGCCGCCGTGTTCGGCATGGTCGAGGCGCTTTTTGATCCGGCGCAGGTTGTTGATCAGGAAGGCCGAGCCCACCTTGCCGCGCCTGCCCCGGGGCAATTCTTCCTTGATCACATCCAGCAAGACGCTGCCCACCGATTCGAGGAACTTCAGCAGCACGTTGCCGGTGAAGCCGTCACAGACCACCACGTCGAACTCGCCTGACAACACGTCGCGACCTTCGCAGTTGCCCGCAAACACAAAGCGTTGCTCCGCGGCGAGCAGGGGGTAGGTCTTGAGGCAGAGCTCGTTGCCCTTGCAGTCCTCTTCGCCAATGTTGACCAGGCCAATGCGGGGTTGCTTCACCTGAAGCACATCGCGGCTGTAGATGTTGCCGAGCAGGGCCCACTGGTGCAGATAGGTGGCTTTGCAATCCATGTTGGCGCCCACATCCAGCACGAGCACCTGCTGCTCAGGATCCCGGGTGGGGAAGAGGGCCCCAATGGCCGGACGATCAATGCCTTTCAGGCGCCCCAGGCGGAAGATGGCGGAGGCCATCACCGCGCCTGAATTGCCGGCCGAATAGACGGCCGTGGCCTGGCCCCCTTTGACCAGGTCCATGGCCATGTTGATGCTGGCGTCGCGCTTTTTGCGCACCACCGTGGCTTCCTCATCCATCCCCACCGAAGGGCCGCTCGGGATGATTTGGATCAGGTTGCGATCGAGGGCTACAGCGAGCTCCTGCTGGAGACCCATGGCGGCGACGGCCTGGTTCAGGGGAGCCTCTTCTGCCACAAACCGCACCCGCAGGGGGAGTAGCTCCACCGCTCGCAGGCAGCCCTCGAGGATCGGGCCCGGGGCGAAATCGCCGCCCATGCCATCAACGGCCACCCAGAGGCGGTCGGCGTCGTTGATGGAGCCATCGTGCCCGCTGCCCTGTTGCAGGCGGCGTAGGGGGTCAAAGACCAGGGGTTGCAGCACGGCGCCGGCCATCGAGCCTGCGCCGGAAACGGCCGCTCCGGCCACCGATCCCGCCCCTGAGACGGCAGCCCCTGCCACCGACCCGGCAACCCCAGCGACGGATCCAGCCATGCTGCCGGCGGTGTTGGCGGCGGAGGTGGCCGTATCCACCAAGCTGGTGACGGCGGCGTTGCGCCGGTACCAAATCACCAACCGTCGGATTGCCCGGCTGGGTTTGGCCCGCTTGGGGCCGGTAGGGGAGAAATCAGGCTCCTTCGGAGACAACGGCGTCAACGATGCGTTGGAACAGGTAGCCAGTGCCCCGAGCCGTAAGGATCAGCTCGGGATTGGCAGGGTCGTCTTCCAGTTTGGAGCGAAGCCGTGAGATGTGCACATCCACCAC
>CAIYSK010000063.1 GCA_903928835.1 uncultured cyanobacterium | reverse complement strand
GGCCACAGGCCTTGCCCACCATTTTTTGGGCCAGGGTGAAGCCCTTGCCCGACTCGGCGGGGGTGCTGGGGCGGATGAACAGCTCACTGGCGCTCAGTCCCAACTGGGCGCGCACCTTGTCGGTGAGGGAGCGGCCAATCAGCAGGGGGATGCGGCCGCCGGCGCGCACCTCATCGGTGATGGTGCTGGGCTTGAGCTCAAAGCGGGCCACGATCTCACCGGCCCCCGGTTCCCCGGCGGCGCGCTCCACCGTGCCGGCAAAGGGCCGAATCGTGATCACGTCTCCCGATTGGAGGGCGCTCACATCGCACTCAATGGGCAGGGCGCCGGAGTCTTCGGCGGTGTTGAAAAAGATCGGAGCGATTTTGCCGCCGATCACGACGCCGCCACTGCGCTTGTTCGGCACGTGGGGGATGTCGGTGCCGGTGTGCCAGAGCACCGAGTTGATGGCCGATTTGCGGGAGCTGCCGGTGCCCACCACATCGCCCACGTAGGCCACGGGATGGCCCTTGGTTTTGAGCTCAGCGATCAGCTCGAGTCCGCCGGGCATGCGGGTTTCCAGCATCGCCGTGGCGTGGAGGGGGATGTCGGGTCGGGTGGTGGCGTGGGTGGCTGGGGAGAGGTCGTCGGTGTTGGTTTCGCCTTCCACCTTGAACACCGTCACGGTGATTTCCGTGGGCAAGGCCGGCTTCGCGGTGAACCATTCTCCGGCGGCCCAGCTCTCCACTACCCGCTTGGCGTAGGGGTTGGTTTCCGCCAGGGCCAGCACGTCGTTGTAGGCGTCGTACACCAACAGGGTGCGGCTCAGGCCGGTGGCGGCCTCGCTGGCGATGGCCGGATCGGCGTTCTCCAGCAGCTCGATCAGGGCGCCCACGTTGTAGCCGCCGATCATGGTGGCCAGCAGTTTTACTGCCTCGATGGGGGTCAGCAGGGGGCTGGTGGTGCTGCCTTTGGCGATGCCAGCCAACCAGCCGGCTTTCACATAGGCCGCCTCATCCACCCCGGGGGGGATCCGCTCCGAGAGCAGATGCAGCAGAAAGCTTGCTTCGCCGGCGGGGGGCTGCTCCAGCAGTTCCGTCAGGGCCTGGGCTTGCTCGGCGCTGAGGGGCAGGGCGGGAACACCCAGGGCTTCGCGCTCCAGAGCCGCTTGGCGGTAGCTGGCAAGAAATGCGGCTGCAGACATGGCCAAAGACAGCAGGGTGGACCCCGCAGTACGGACGTTGAATCCATTCTTCTTTGTCGCCAAGCCCTCCTTTGGTGTGCATGGCTGCAAAAGCCCCCCAAGGGGCCCGTGGCGCTTGCTGATTAGGGTGGATTGCTCTTGCGCAGCAGCACCGCTAGCCCCAGGCCATGAAATCCGCCACGTCCGATCTCCATGTGGTGGAAACCCGGCCCCTGGTGGCGCCCGCCCTGTTGCACCGCGAACTGCCCCTGGGTGATCGCTCAGCCGCCACCGTGCAGCAGGCCCGCCAGCGGATTCAGGCGATCCTGCATGGCCAGGATTCACGCCTGCTGGTGATCGTGGGCCCCTGCTCCGTCCACGACGTGGAGGCGGCCAAGGAGTACGCCACTGCCATCGCCCAATACCAGGCCCTCTATGGGGAGGAGCTGGAAGTGGTGATGCGGGTCTACTTCGAGAAGCCCCGGACCACCGTGGGCTGGAAGGGGTTGATCAACGACCCTCACCTCGATGGCAGCTACGACATCAACACGGGCCTCCGCCTGGCCCGGGGCCTGTTGCTGCACTTAGCCGAGTTGGGATTGCCAGCGGCCACTGAGCTGCTCGATCCCGTGGTTCCCCAATACATTGCCGATTTGATCAGCTGGACCGCCATTGGCGCCCGCACCACCGAGAGCCAAACCCACCGGGAAATGGCCTCGGGCCTCTCGATGCCGATTGGCTTCAAGAACGGCACCGATGGCAGTGCGATCACAGCCATCAATGCCATGGAAGCCGCAGCCCGGCCCCATCATTTCCTCGGCATCAATGGCGAGGGCCAGGCGGCCATCGTGACCACCACAGGCAACCCCGATGGCCACCTGGTGCTGCGGGGCGGCAAGGGAGGCACCAACTACCACCCTGAGGCGGTGGCCGCGGCGGCGGCCCAGTTGGCCAAGGCTGGTTTGCCAGGGCGCCTGATGGTGGATTGCAGCCATGGCAATTCCAACAAGGATTACCGCCGCCAGGGGGACGTGGCCCAGCAGGTGGCCGAACAACTGCGCTCCGGCTCCACCCATGTGATGGGCGTGATGCTCGAAAGCCACTTGGTGGCTGGTAACCAGGCCATCCTGGCCGATCGCTCCCAGCTCACCTATGGCCAGAGCGTCACCGACGCCTGCATTGATCTGGCCACCACCGCCGCCGTGCTGGAGCAGTTAGCCCAGGCGGTGCGCGATGCCCGGCGGGCTGTCTGCGTTTAGCGCTTCTGCTTTTAAGCGCCCTGC
>CAIYSK010000062.1 GCA_903928835.1 uncultured cyanobacterium | reverse complement strand
TTTGCCCGCTGGTATCGCCAGTTCTACGGCTAGGGCTGGTCTACGGCTAGGAGCCAAGCGAGCTAGGCGGCAAACTGGGGCGATTGGCCAAGCCTTTCCGTGCCCAGCCCGGCTTCAACCCTTCAAAGCCTGCGGGGCATGGTGGATCTGCTGCCCGAGCAGACCGTCCTCTGGCAGCAGATTGAGGCCACCGCCCGCGAGCACTTCCGCCGGGCCGCCATCGCCGAAA
The DNA here is from genome assembly GCA_903928835.1 of uncultured cyanobacterium. GTDB lineage: Bacteria > Cyanobacteriota > Cyanobacteriia > PCC-6307 > Cyanobiaceae > Cyanobium_A. The sequence continues at coordinate 1,343 of CAIYSK010000062.1, read as the reverse complement.
TCCGCACGCCCCTGCTCGAGGCCACCGAGCTGTTTGCCCGCGGCATTGGCGAAGCCACCGACGTGGTGGGGAAGGAGATGTACACCTTCCTCGATCGGGGCGATCGCAGTTGCACCCTCAGGCCCGAGGGCACGGCTTCCGTGGTGCGGGCCGCGATTCAGCTCGGCCTCTTGAGCCAGGGGCCCCAGCGGCTCTGGTATGGCGGGCCGATGTTTCGCTACGAGCGGCCCCAGGCCGGCCGCCAGCGCCAGTTCCACCAGATCGGTGTGGAGTTGCTGGGCTTTGCCGATTCCCGCTCCGACGTGGAAGCGATGGCGGTGGCCTGGGATCTCTTGGCGGATCTCGGGGTGGGCGGTTTGGCCTTGGAGCTCAATTCCCTTGGCAGCGCTGAAGATCGGGCTACCTACCGCCAGCAGCTGGTGACCTGGCTGGAGGCGCGCACAGGCCAGCTCGATGCCGATTCACAAGGCCGGATCCACACCAATCCCCTGCGGGTGCTCGATTCCAAGAACCCCCAAACCCAGGCCCTGCTGGCCGATGCCCCTTCCCTGGCTGACGCCCTCTGCCCCGAGAGCCGCCAGCGCTTCGCCCAGGTGCAGCAGGGGCTCGAGGCCCTTGAGATCCCCTTTGTGCTCAACCCCCGGCTGGTGCGCGGCCTGGATTACTACAGCCACACCGCCTTTGAAATCACCAGTAGCCAGCTCGGGGCCCAGGCCACGGTCTGCGGTGGCGGCCGCTACGACGGCCTAGTGCAGCAATTGGGTGGGCCCGAGGTCCCGGCGATTGGCTGGGCCCTAGGGATGGAGCGGTTGGCCTTGCTGCTGGCCCAAAGCGCGAGTTCTGGCGCACCTACCTCTTCCCCTGTGGTGCCTGATCTGTATCTGGTGAGCCGGGGCGAGGCTGCCGAAGCGATGGCCCTGCCGGTGGCCCGCCTGTGCCGATCAGCGGGCTTGGCGGTGGAGATCGACGCCAGTGGTTCGGCCTTTGGCAAGCAGTTCAAGCGGGCCGATCGCTCCGGGGCCCGGTGGGCCGTGGTGATTGGCGATCAGGAGGCCGCCGAGGGGCTTGTGGTGCTCAAGGATTTGCGCGCTGCTGCCCCCGCCAGTGATCTGCGTTTGACGCCCCAGGAGCTGGTGGGCCGCCTCAGGCCAGCCTGAACGTTTCGCCCTGCGCAACCAGCCAGGCCGCCCGACTACCTGTCCACCAGCCCCCGCACAGTTCGGGTCTGCGGCTGTTGACTGCCGTGGTTGATGTGTTTGGAGCTCCACGCCGCCCCAATGGGTGATCCGACCCTCGCGATCATTGCTGGTGCCGGAGTGCTGCCTCGGATGCTCGCGGAAGCC
>CAIYSK010000061.1 GCA_903928835.1 uncultured cyanobacterium | reverse complement strand
TTCATGAGCTTCATCGCCTCGTCGTACATCTGGTTCAACAACACCGCCTATCCCTCGGAGTTCTACGGTCCCACCAACGCCGAATCCTCCCAGGCCCAGAGCTTCACCTTCCTGGTGCGCGACCAGCGCATGGGCGCCAACATCGGTTCGGCCATGGGCCCCACCGGTCTGGGCAAATACCTGATGCGCTCACCCACCGGCGAGATCATCTTTGGTGGTGAAACCATGCGTTTCTGGGACTTCCGTGGTCCTTGGCTGGAGCCCCTGCGCGGCCCCAACGGCCTGAGCCTCGACAAGCTCCAAAACGACATTCAGCCCTGGCAAGTGCGCCGGGCGGCTGAATACATGACCCACGCTCCCAACGCCTCCCTGAACTCAGTGGGCGGGATCATCACCGAGCCCAACTCGGTGAACTTCGTGAACATCCGCCAGTGGCTGGCCTCCACCCAATTCGTGTTGGCCTTCTTCTTCCTGGTGGGTCACCTCTGGCATGCGGGCCGCGCCCGCGCCGCTGCAGCTGGCTTTGAAAAGGGCATCGACCGTCAGGCCGAGCCCACCCTGGCCATGCCCGACCTCGACTGATTCATCTCAGCGCCTGTCCCCCAGCCCTCGCCGCAAGGCGGGGGCTTTTTTATGGGTTCAACCAGCGCCGCAGCAGGGGCAAACTCAGCCCGATCACATTGCTAAAGCAGCCCTCAAGGCGCTCCACCACCAGGCCACCGCGCCCCTCCAGGGCAAATCCACCAGCGCAGGCCAACGGCTCACCGGTGGCCACATAGGCATCGATCTCAGCCGTGCTTAGGGCCGCAAAATGCACCCGGGTGGTCACCGTTTCCAGCTGCAGTAAGCCGGTTCCCCGTAGCAGGTCGCTTCCCCTGATCAAGCAGTGGCCCGTCAACAGCTCGCCCGCGCCGCCGGCCATGCGATGCCAGCGGGCGATCGCCTCCGCCTGATCCCCGGGCTTACCGAACACCTCACCCTCAAACACCAACAGCGAGTCGCAACCCAGAACCCCCCAGGCAGCTGAACTGGAGCCATCGGCCTGCAACGCCTGATCCACGGCCTCGGCCTTGGCCTTGGCCAGCAGCTGCACCAAAACAGCTGGATCCCTTGCACTGATTGCCTCCTCATCCACCCCGCTCACCCGCACCCGATGGGGAATGGCGGCCTGCTCAAGCAGGCGACGGCGCGCAGGTGAGGCTGAGGCGAGCACCAGCATGGGAGGGGGCATCAGGGAGAATCTCCCTATGCAACTACGGGCCACCCCAGAGCGCGACCCCGGCAGCGTTGCCGCCCTGCTCAACGACGAGCGGGCCACGGGCCGGGCAGCCAAAGCCCTGCGCTGCCTACCCTTTCGCCGGGCGTTCTATGAGGAAGTGGCGCAGCGGGCCCTCAGCAGTGGCGAATTGTGCCGCCGTAACGATGTCCTGAGCCTCTGCACCAAAGCCATGGCTCCCGAGCGGGCTGAAGCCCTTTGGATTTGGCTGATCCAACTCGGCGTGCTTCGGCGCGAGGTGGATGGCCAAGGCCTCACCCACCGGGTGCGCCTCACCCCCATGGGCAGGGCGGTGCTGGGCCAATGGACCGGCGAAATCCCTGGCGCGAGTTTTAGCGAACGCCTTCGGCACCTGATCAGCCGCCGCCGGCCAAGGCTGTGAACTCCGCGCCTGCGACCTCCATGGCCAGGAACACCGAGTAGCATTATTGTGCTACTTGCGGGAGCGCCATGGCCATCGAAGTCACCCTGCGGCAAGCCGGCGGATCGGTAAGCGCCACCATTCCGAGCGAAATGGCTCGCCGCTTCCATCTCGCTCCGGGAGACCGTGTCCAGGCCATCGAAACAGAGCAGGGCATCCTTCTGACCCCCTTTGATCCCACCGTGCAGGAATCCCTTGCCCTGGCATCGGAAGCCGCCCGCCAGTTTCAGCCAGCCCTGCGGGAACTGGCCCAATGACCCAGAGCAGCGAGCCCCGCTGGGTGCCCGCTGTGGCGGTGCGGGCCCTGCATCACCAGCAGATCCTTGAGCACGGTGGCCTGCCGGGCATTCGCCAGGAGCATCTTCTTGAGGCGGCACTGGCCAGACCCCAGCAGCGCTGGGCGTATGGCGAACTGAAAACCATTGCGTCCCTGGCCGCCGCCTACGCGGATGCCTTAGTGGGAGCCCATCCCTTTGCCGATGGGAACAAGCGCACAGGCTTTTTGGTGGCTGTTGTCTTCCTCGGGCTGAATGGTTTTGCTTTCCATGCGTCCAATGAAACCGTTGTGGTGATGGTGCAACGGTTGGCGGCAGGTCACTTGCCTTGGCCTGAGCTGGAGAGCTGGTTTGCCGAAGGCGCCAGGGTCAAGCCATGACAGCAAATGGCGTGACACCGCCGAGGCCGCTGATGGTGCTGGGCACCTCCAGCGGTGCGGGCAAAACCCTGATGACCGCGGCCCTCTGCAGGGTGTTGAAGCGCCGCGGCGAGCAACCGCTGCCCTTTAAGGGCCAAAACATGAGCCTCAATGCCTGGGTGGACCAGGCCGGCGGCGAGATGGCCTACTCCCAAGCCCTGCAGGCCTGGGCGGCGGGTCTGGAGCCCCAGGTGGCCATGAATCCAGTCCTGCTCAAACCCCAGGGCGACAGCACCAGTGAGTTGATTCACCTGGGCCAAGCGGTGGGCACCGCCCGCGCCGAGCACTACTACCGCGATTGGTTCAAGCCCGGCTGGGCAGCGATTCGCAGCGGCCTGGGCGCCCTGAAAAGCCAATACCCAGATGGGCGGCTCGTGCTCGAGGGGGCAGGCAGCCCAGTGGAAG
>CAIYSK010000060.1 GCA_903928835.1 uncultured cyanobacterium | reverse complement strand
GCTGGGCCCGCAGTTGGGAAACCCGCATGGCCGAACCTCTGGCACCGCCGCCAAAGGCCCTGCAACCCCTCGTGGGCATCGACCCTGGCCCCATTCCCACCGCCGCCGACCTCGGTTTAACGGCTGATCCCTGCCCCGGCCGGCAACGCGGGGGGCGGCGGCAGGGCCTAGCCCTGCTGGAAAGCTTCCTCAGCGAGCGAGGGGCTTGTTACCACCGCGAGCTCTCGAGTCCGCTCACGGCGTTCGAGAGCTGTTCGCGACTTTCGCCCCACCTCGCCTGGGGCACCCTGTCGATGCGGGAGGTGGTGCTGCACAGCCGCCACTGCCGCGACGCCCTCCTGGCCCGATCGAGCCCCGGGCGCGGCCAGTGGTTGCGGGCCCTGCGGGGCTTCGAGGCGCGGCTGCACTGGCACTGCCACTTCATCCAGAAGCTGGAAAGCCAGCCGGATCTGGAGTTTCTAGAGCTCCATCCCCTCACCGCCGGCTTGCGTCCAAGCAACCCTGAGCGCCTAGAACTCTGGGCTGGGGGCCTTACCGGGCTGCCCTTTGTGGATGCCTGCATGCGGGCGCTGCACGCCACCGGCTGGATCAACTTCCGCATGCGGGCGATGTTGATGTCGGTCGCAAGTCACCACCTCTGGCTGCCGTGGCGCGACAGCGGATTGCACCTGGCGCGCCTATTCGTCGACTACGAACCCGGCATCCACTGGAGCCAGTGCCAAATGCAATCCGGCACCACAGGCATCAACACCATCCGCATCTACAACCCGATCAAACAGGGCCAGGACCACGACCCCAACGGCGACTTCATCCGCCAATGGCTGCCGGAACTGGCGGCCGTGCCCGCGGTGCATCTCCATGAACCCTGGTTGATGGCGGGGAGCACCCAACGGCGGGTGGGTTGCGTGCTTGGCAGCGACTACCCCCTGCCGATCGTGGAGCCCGCCGCCGCCGCCCGGGAGGCCAGGGAGCGGATCTGGGCCCTACGCCAGGAACTGGGCTTCCGGGAGCACGCGATGGCAATCCATCAAAAACACGGATCTCGCCGAACGGGTCCATCGCCTCGCAGCCGCAACCGTCAGTCGAGGGCAATCCCTGGGCAGTCCGGCATGCAACAACTGGATCTGGGTCTGGGCTGAGTTAGGCCAGGTAGGGATCGAGAAAGCTCAACGGACGGGCCATCGTTGCCGAGAATCCGAGGATGCCTCGGTCTTTGTAGCTGTAGAGCAGGGTGTCGTCGGCGTCCAAAAGGAACGTGCCACCGCGCTGGGTGAGGAAGGTGTCAGAGGGAACGTAGGTGCGCCAGTTCGCCATCACTTCGGCCATGTTGCGCAACCGCAGCGTGGCCAATTCGAAAGGCCTTTGGAAGCCCTTCCCTCCAGCCAGCGAGAAGAACGAACCTTGGATCGGCGGTAACGGACCAGCCTGAACCGTTTCATCGTCGGCAATCAGCTGGGCCGCTTGGCGATCGCCTGTATAACCCCGCAGCACCTCGGCCAGCGTGCCGGGAGACCCGACCCCTGCGCACATCAACAGCAGGTTGGGCCACGGCCCGCCCATCAGGGTGAGCCCCGCGTAGAGCCCTAGGGCTCGATGCAGCGTTGGTTCCTGGGTGACCACGAGCCGTTCGAGGGGAAATCCCGTAAACGCGCAGAAGCGCTGGCGACCGGCCTCCTCGCCAATGGCAATGGCAAAAATGGCGATTCCGGCCGCCCCCAGTTGCGGCAACACCGGAACCAAGGCTTGGGCGTATTCAAGGCTGTCGAAATCCCCGAGTTGGGACAACAGCAACACGAGTCGACGCTGGCCCCGACCCATCCCGACCACCCCCTTTAGATACCGAAGGAGCCCTTCCGGCAGCTGCGACGCAACCGAGATTCCGGCTTGATTGCTGGTCATGGGATCGCTGAAGGATTAGGCAACGAAACGTCGATAGACCCAGCGGACAAAGCCACCGATCACAGGCACTGGTTCAAAGGTAGGGCCCACGAAATCGAAATAGTCGCGGTGGTCCACGATCCGCCCATCAGATCCAAACAGGAGTCGGGTGACCCCTGGGTAAACGAATTCAATACCCTTGATTTTGAGGCCCATGCGCCATTCCACAAAGCCTTGGTCGCCATTGATCACAACGGCCCCAGCCTCTAAAAACACGTCATCACAACGGAGAACCAGGTCCTGTTGGGCTTTGATAAAAGAATTGATGCCACACCTTTTCTGAGTTGGATCTTCAAAGTGAACATCTGGGGCATAGAGATCACGCCACTGTTGGTCATCAGGGGCAGCAACGCCGTAGGGCTTGGTGAAGAGTTGACGCAACTTCAGCTCATCCAATGGCAGAGCAATCGGAACAGCCATGGACAATGGGCAGAAAGGGTGGCTCACCATGCTGACGCCTTCCACCGCCGCCCGTGACACCAGCGGATCGATAGACGGCAGTCGTTTTACGACAAGAACAACGCCGCTTCCACCGTGAGCCCCGGCCCAAAACCCAAGGCCAGGCATGGCCCGGAGCCGGCCCGGGTGCGCAGCCGTTCAAGGATGAACAGGATCGTTGCTGACGACATATTGCCGAACTGGCTCAACACTTCGGTGGACAGATCGATCTGAGCTGGTTGCAAACCGGCGCTCTCCAGCACCGCCCGGAGGATGCGGGGTCCGCCGGGGTGGACGGCCCAGGTTTCCACCTCCGGTAGCGCCAGGCCCTGGCCAGCGAGCCAGTGGTCCAGCCATGGACGCAGGTTTGCGGCGATGCGACTGGGGACCTGGGACGACAGGACCATCGAAAAACCATGGTCTTCAATGGTCCAGCCCATCAGCTCTTCCGTGCCGGCGAGCACCGTGGATGACGAGGCGACCAGCTGCAGGCCGCCAGAACCCAGCTCGGAACCCAGCTCGGAACCCACAGCGACCACGGCGCCGGCGCCATCGGCGAAGAGGGCATTGGCCACGATGTGGTCGGGGTTCCAACCCTCCTGCAGGTGAAGGCTGCACAGCTCCACCGCACACAGCAGCACACAAGCCTTGGGATCGGACTCCACAAAGGCCCGCGCCACCCGCAATCCGTTGAATGCCCCGTGGCAGCCCATGAACCCCACGTGGGTACGGGCCACATCCCTCGATAAGGGCAGGCTGGCAATCAGGGCCAGGTCGAAGCCCGGGGCGCCAAAACCCGTGCACGACACGGTGATCAGGTGGGTAACCGCGCTGGCCTCGATGCCGGCATCCTCGAGGGCCAGCAGGGAAGCGCGTTGGGCCAGATCCAGGGCCGCCGGCTGATAGCGCCGCATGCGCTCGGCCGTGGTGGGGTTGGGGGAAACCGAAGGGGGAATGCAGTGGCGGTGCGTCACCCCCGAGCGCTGGTAAATCCGCTCCAGCAGGCGTTGTTGGCGGGGGCTGGCAGCGTGCATCTGCGGTGCCAGGGCCAGGGCTTCTGCCTGGCTGAGACGCCCCTGGGGCACCGAGGTGCCAAGACCAATCACGGACAAGGGCATGGTCGATCAGTCCGTCAAGCAGGGCAAGGTGGGCCGCTGCACACGCCCAATCATGGAGCTGGTGATCGATGGGAAGGTCCGCGCCAGCCTGGACAGACCCCAGGTGGCCCGAGGGTTCCGCAAAACCATCGCCAGCGCTCGGCAGAAAGTCTGGCGCTGGCTCACCCAGCGGTGGTGAAGGCGCCGCCAATCCGCCTCGATCGCCCCATCCCAATGCTCCAGTCCGCGCAGCACCAGGGGCAGGGCCGCCAAGGAGGAGGTGAGGGCCCAGCCCATG
>CAIYSK010000059.1 GCA_903928835.1 uncultured cyanobacterium | reverse complement strand
CCCAGATGCCAGTCTCCATGCCGTCCGTTGAGCAGGCCCGTGTAGCCCTCGAGGTCGTCAAGGACGCAGGCAGTGGCCGCAGCCTGCTGGAGCTGGGTTGGCTTCAAGACCCCCGGCTCCAAGGCGAGCGGGCCTTGGTGCGCCTTGCCCTGCCGGGATTCGCCCAAAGCCAACAGGCCCAAATTGCCCAGGAGATCAAGCAGGCGTTGCTTGGCCTCGATGGCATCGACGACGTCCAAATCGAAGTGGGCCAGCCTGCCGGCGCCGCCCCGATCGGCGCTGCCGGCCATGGTGCCAGTGGTCATGGAGCGGGGGGCCATGGCCAGGTGCCCGAACGCCAACCCATTGCCGGGGTCAAGCAGGGGATTGCCGTGAGTAGCGGCAAAGGTGGGGTGGGCAAAAGCACCGTGGCCGTCAACCTGGCCTGCGCCCTTGCCGCCAGCGGCCTGCGGGTGGGGCTCCTCGATGCGGATATCTACGGACCCAACGCCCCCACCATGCTCGGCGTGGCCGACCGCACACCTGAGGTGGAAGGGGAAGGGGCAAGCCAAGTGCTCATCCCCATCGAGACCTGCGGGATTGCGATGGTGTCGATGGGCCTGCTGATCGCCGAGAACCAGCCGGTGATCTGGCGAGGCCCGATGCTGAACGGGATCATCCGCCAATTTCTCTACCAAGTGGCCTGGGGAGAACGGGATGTGGTGGTAGTTGACCTCCCCCCAGGAACTGGCGATGCCCAGCTCAGCCTGGCCCAGGCCGTACCGATGGCTGGAGTGATCATCGTGACCACACCCCAGCAGGTCTCCCTGCAGGATGCCCGGCGCGGGCTGGCGATGTTCTTGCAAATGGGCGTTGCCGTGCTCGGCGTGGTGGAGAACATGAGCGCGTTCATCCCCCCTGATGCGCCCGAGAAGCGGTATCCGATCTTTGGCAGCGGTGGCGGTGCCAGCCTGGCCGCCGAAGCGGATGTGCCTTTGCTCGCTGAATTACCCCTGGAAATGCCTGTGCGCGAAGGCGGCGATAGCGGCAGGCCCGTGGTGCTCTCCGCTCCCGACTCCCAGACAGCACAGGCTTTTATGGGCCTTGCCCAAGGGCTACGGAGTCATGTCTTGATGCCAGGCTGAACGCCATGGTGAGCCTGTTGGCCCGGCGCAAAGGGATGTTTGCCGGTGGAGATCGCACCCGCCGGGGCTGGCTCAATGGGGTCGACAAGATTCTGTGGGGAGTCCCCTTGGGAATCACCTGCCTGGCCGGGGGCCTGATCGCCAGCACCCAGCGCCAGGCGACCTATGCCGACTGGTACGACCACTGGATCACGGCCGCCGTTGGGATGGTCTTGGCCTTGATCCTGGCCAAGATTCCCCTTGAACGCCTCAACGCCCTGCTGGGCCCGCTCTATGGGCTCACCGTGGTCAGCCTGCTTGCCGTTCGCTTTGTGGGCACCTCAGCGCTCGGAGCCCAGCGCTGGATCAGCATCGCGGGCTTCCATGTGCAGCCTTCGGAATTCGCCAAGCTGGCGGCGATTCTGCTGCTAGCAGGGGTACTCTCGCGGTTTCCCATCGAGCGGCCCGTGGATCTGGTCAGGCCGACAGCCCTGATCGGACTGCCCTGGATTCTCGTGTTCATCCAGCCCGACCTCGGCACCTCCCTGGTGTTTGGCACCCTGCTGCTGGTGATGCTGTTTTGGGCTGGGATGCCCCTGAGCTGGCTAGTGCTGCTGCTCTCACCCCTGATCACGGCGGTTCTGGCGGGCACCGTGCCCTGGATCCTGGCCGGCTGGATCCCCCTGATGGCCTATCTGGCCTGGCGATCGCTCCCCTGGAAGCGACCAGCCGTGGCCGTGGTGGTGGCGATCCAGGGGCTCTTCGCCCTGATCACTCCCTACCTCTGGATGCATGGGTTGAAGGATTACCAGCGCGATCGGCTGCTGGTGTTTCTCGATCCCGCCAAGGACCCGCTGGGGGCGGGATATCACCTGATGCAAAGCAAGATTGGCATTGGCTCCGGCCAACTCTTCGGCACGGGCCTGCTCCATGGCCACCTCACAAAACTGCAGTTCATCCCTGAACAGCACACCGATTTCATCTTCAGTGCCATGGGAGAAGAGCTGGGTTTTCTTGGCTGTGTGCTGTTAATCACTGCCTATGGCCTGTTGCTATGGCGCCTGCTGCAAATCGCTGGCAAAGCCCGTAGCGATTTCGAATCCTTGGTGGTGATTGGTGTGGCCGGCATGCTGATGTTTCAGGTTGTCATCAACATTTCGATGACCATTGGCCTGGGCCCGGTCACCGGCATCCCCCTGCCCTGGATGAGCTATGGCCGTTCAGCCATGCTCCTCAACTTCATGGCGGTGGGCCTGTGTGCCTCGGTGGCGCGGCGGGGCCAACCGACCAAATCCCCATGGTGAGATCTGCTCCCAGCCCCGGCACCAGCCTGAATTGTCTGCGCCAGCTATTGGCCGAAGGGGTGCCCGTGGGAGTGGGCAATGAAGACAGCGTGCGGCGCCAATGGTGGGCCGCCCTCGCAACCCTGCAAGACGACCTCCTGCTTTCCCAGCCCTCCCTCGAGGGAATTTGGCTGGCCGCACCGTTGCCCGCCCTCTACGAACCAGGCCTCCTCCAACAGCTGCAGGGATGGGTCTGGGCCCCTTCCGAATTAGGAGATCTGTTGCCGGCAGCCTCGAGCCTGCTGCCTGGAACCCGGGCATCCTCAGCTAACGCCCTACCAAGCGGCGGCTTCCAGCGCCTTGCCTTGGCGGAAGAGGACGGAACTGACCCCCTGCTCCTGGTGATCACACCCACCGTCCAAGCCGCCCTTTGCCTGGACGGACCGCCCCAGGCCCGGCGCTTGGTGGTGCGCTTCGACCCCCAGGTGCTCTCGGCGGCCCTGAGCCTGATCAACGAACGGTTGCAATCCAGCGATCCAGAGGCGGCCCAAGCCCTGCGCACGGCCCTCCAGGGGCTTGGCTCCCTCCGCAGCGACGAACAATTGGTGCTGCGCTTTTGGCCGCGGATGGCCGAACGCCTAGCCGCCATCGCTCCCAGCGTGACCTTGCAGCCGCTTGTCCATGGCGGCCATGAAGCAGCGTCTAAACCCTTCTCCTCCAAAGCGATCAGCAGTGAGCTGGCCCTGCTGGAAGCCCTGACCCACGAGGTGCGCACCCCCTTGGCGACAATCCGCACCCTGATCCGCTCCTTGCTGAAGCGCGGCGATCTGCCCGCCATCGCCCGTCACCGGCTCGAGCAAATTGATGGCGAATGCAGTGAACAAATTGATCGCTTTGGTCTGATCTTTTTGGCCGCCGAGCTCCAGCGCCAACCCGGTAGCGAAGATCCCCTGGAACGCGATGCCCTGGCCCGCACCGATCTCAGCGAACTGCTCAGGCAATTGGAGGCGCTTTGGCAACGGCAGTTGGCCCGGCGGGATCTGGTGCTGGAGCTGCAGATTGAACCCGGTCTGCCTCCTGTGCTCAGCGATCCGGCCCGGCTCGAAACCATGCTGGGCGGTCTGATTGATCGCTTCAGCCGCAGCCTGCCGTCCGGCAGCACCGTGCGCCTTGCCCTGCAACCCGCTGGTGCCAAGCTCAAACTCCACCTCAGCCACGACCTCAGCCCAAAGCTGAGGGGCGAGCCTGGCCATCAGAGCGATCCTGGCCATCATCGGGAATTGGTGGGCCCCGTTCTGAGCTGGAATCCCGCCACCGGCAGCCTGCAGCTCAGCCGCCAGGCCACCCAGCGGTTGTTCGAACGGCTCGGTGGAAGGCTCACCGAACGCAATGGCAGCGGCCTCACGGTTTTCTTCCCTGTTTGTTGACGGGTGTGAAGACTGGGGGGGCAGGTCGATTCAGGCCAAAACAGCGGTGCTAGCTTCCAGCTGTAACGATCCAAAGCCATGGCAGCTACTGCGCTGAGCGGTCAACTTCCGAAGTACATCGGCAGCACAGGCGGCCTGCTGAACTCGGCTGAAACCGAAGAGAAATACGCCATCACCTGGTCGAGCCCCACCGAGCAGGTGTTTGAGCTCCCCACCGGCGGTGCCGCCCACATGAATGAGGGCGAAAATCTCATGTACTTCTCCCGCAAGGAGCAGTGCCTGGCCCTCGGCACCCAGCTGCGCACCAAGTTCAAGCCCCGGATCGAGGACTACAAGATCTACCGGATTTTCCCCGGTGGCGACCCCGAATTCCTCCATCCCAAAGATGGCGTGTTCCCCGAGAAAGTGAACGAAGGCCGTCCGATGGTGGGCCACAACCCCCGGCGCATTGGCGCCAACCCCAATCCAGCCAACTTGAAGTTCACCGGCAAGAACACCTTCGACGCCTAATCGAAGCATCTTTGTGAACCACTGCTGACCAGTCAGCACCTATAAAGGCGGGGCCCGGAGCCCCGTTTTTTTTGCCCTCCGGTTGCCCCATGCCCAGCCTCGAGCACGATGGCTTAGCCAAACAGGTCTTCCTCGACCAGGTGGCTGCTGGCAAAACCTTCATCCCCCTGTGGAAATGCTGGCCCGCTGACCTGGAAACCCCCCTCACCACGTGGTTGAAGGTGGGATCGACCAGCAGCCATGGGGCCCTCCTCGAATCGGTCGAGGGCGGCGAACGGATCGGCCGCTGGAGCTTTGTGGTGAGCGATCCCCTCTGGACCCTGACAAGCCGGGGGGAGCAGACCCTGCGCCAGTGGCGCGATGGCCGCCAGGAGCAGCTGCTTGGCAACCCCTTTGAGCTGGTGCAGCAATGCCTGGCCCCCCTCACCAGTTCCTCGGTGCCTGGCCTGCCCCCGGTGGGACAGCTCTTTGGCTTCTGGGGCTATGAATTGATCCGCTGGATTGAACCCAGCGTGCCCGTGCATCCCTGCCCGGAAGGGGCCCCCGCCGATGGCTGCTGGATGCTGGCCGACAGCCTGCTGGTGTTTGACCAGGTCAAGCGCCAAATCACAGCAGTGGCCTATGCCGATCTCAGTGGCGACAACATCGATGGGTCCCTGGACCCGGACGCTGCCTATGCCGCCGCGGCCGCGCGGATCCAGGCCCTCGAAGCCCGCATGCACCAGCCCTTGCCGGCGGGCGTCACACCGCTGCCATGGCAAGACAAGCCCGCCACCGACGTCCAGGCCCAAAGCAACCGGGGCCAGGCGGATTTTGAGCAGGCTGTGGTCACCGCCCGTGAACACATCGCCGCGGGGGATGTGTTCCAGTTGGTGCTGAGCCAAAGGCTCGAAACCACCATTGAGCGAGATCCCTTTGAGCTCTACCGGAGTCTGCGGATGGTGAACCCCTCGCCCTACATGGCGTTCTTCAACTTCGGCGGCTGGCACCTGATTGGATCCAGTCCAGAGGTGATGGTGAAAGCCGAGCCTGCAGGCGATGGCAGCGGCAGGGTGAAAGCCTCCCTGCGGCCCATTGCTGGAACCAGGCCCCGGGGCCTTACGGAAGCCGAAGACCTGGAGCTGGAAGCTGATCTGTTGGCGGATCCCAAGGAACTGGCCGAACACGTGATGCTGGTGGATCTGGGCCGCAACGATCTCGGTCGGGTCTGCCAGCCTGGCACCGTCAAGGTGGGCGAGCTGATGGTCATCGAGCGCTATTCCCATGTGATGCACATCGTGAGCCAGGTCGAGGGCCTGCTCGCCCAAGGCAAAACCATCTGGGACCTGTTGATGGCCTCCTTCCCCGCAGGCACCGTCAGCGGGGCCCCAAAAATCCGCGCCATGCAACTGATTCACGCCCTAGAGCCCGATGCCCGGGGCCCCTATTCCGGGGTTTACGGCGCGGTGGATCTGGCTGGAGCCCTCAACACCGCCATCACGATCCGCACCATGGTGGTGCTCCCCAACCCCTCCGGTGGTTGGCGGGTTCAAGTGCAGGCCGGTGCCGGGGTGGTAGCCGATTCCAAACCCGAAGCGGAATACGAAGAAACCCTCAACAAAGCCAGGGGGATGCTGAAGGCGCTGGCTTGCCTGCAATGAGGATGGCCCCATGACAGCACCAAGGCTCCTCAAAGGGTTTGAGATCGAGCTCTACACGGGCAAACCCGACGGCACCGTGGTGGGCTGCTCTGCCGAAGCGGCCGGCGCCCTCAACGGCTTCGTAACCGAGCCCGACCACCGCAACCTGGAGTACATCACCCCGCCGGAAGCCAGCTACTCCGCCCAACTGGAGCTCCTGCTGGAACCACGCCGCCGGCTGCGCACCTGGCTGTCAAACAAGGGCCTCACCGTGCTGCCAGGCAGCACCTTGAGCCTTGGCGATAGCCACCGATTTGAGCGTTCCAATCCCGACCACCCCTATCACGACTACATCGAAGCCACCTATGGCACCAGGGTGGTGACGGCCAGCGTGCACATCAACCTGGGGGTCACCGCCATGGAGGCCCTGTTCAGCGGTCTGCGGCTGCTCCGCTGTGAGGCGTCCCTCCTCCTGGCCCTCAGTGCAAGCTCCCCCTTCCTCGATGGGGCGGTCACCGGCGCCGATTCCCAACGCTGGCTGCAATTCCCCCTGACCCCAACCCACGTCCCCCTTTTTCAGGATCACGACCACTACATCCATTGGATGGTGCAGCAACTGGCGGCCGGGACGATGCAGAACGTGCGCCATCTCTGGACCTCGGTGCGTCCCAATGGCGATGACCGCCCCCATGACCTCAATCGCCTGGAAATTCGGATTTGCGACCTGGTGAGCGATCCGCTCTTGCTCCTGGCAATCACCGCATTCACCGAGCTCCGGCTGCACCAGCTCTGGCTTGATCCCAAGCACCACGATCCGCTTCAAGCCAGCAGCCTCAACCTCGAGCGCCTGGCCGATCTGGCCGATGCCAACGACCGAGCAGCCGCCCAAACCAGCCTGAATGCCACCCTGCGCCACTGGCGAGATGGCCAGCCCATCGAAGCGCGCCAATGGATCCAGCAGCAACTCGACGACCTCGCTCCCCTGGCGGCCGAACTGGAGCTGACCCCCTGGATTGAACCCCTGCATGCCGTGCTCGAACGGGGCAATCAAGCGATGCGCTGGTTGCAGCGCCATGGATCTGGCGAATCCATCAGCACCATCCTCAGCACCGAAATCGAAGCCATGGCCCAGCAGGAGCTTGCAATCCTCGGCAGTGCTTCGAAGCACACAGACAGCCTTTCAGGCCCTTTGGGATGATCGAGAATTCCAGCTCTGGCCCCCAGGCCCCGATGCGGCAGCAGCCCATGCCCCCCATTGCCCCTCGCGATGCCGAGCCCTCCCAACGGGTCATCCGTCTGCTGGGTGAGCGGCTGGAGTTGGTCGAAGACCTGTGGCAAACGGTTTTGCGCAGCGAATGTCCCCCAGGGCAGGCGGAGAGGCTGCTGCGGCTCAAACAACTGAGCGAGCCAACCCCAGCAGAAACCGCGAACTCCGACGGGCCCACCGTGGAGACTTCGACTCCAGATGATCCCAACGCCCCCATCGTGCAGCTGATCCGAGACATGGATCTGGCTGAGGCCATTACCGCGGCCAGGGCGTTCTCCCTCTATTTCCAACTGGTCAACATTCTCGAGCAGCACATCGAGGAAGACAGCTACCTCGACAGCCTCAAAGCCCACCAAGAGCCCGTTGTCAGCGATCCGTTCCTGCCGCCCTTGGCCAGCCAGAACGAGCCAGCCACGTTTCGTCAGCTGTTTGAGCGCCTCCGCGGTCTGAATGTGCCGCCCGCCCAGCTGGAAAATCTGCTGCGCGATTTGGATCTGCGGCTGGTGTTTACGGCCCACCCCACCGAAATCGTGCGCCACACGGTGCGCCACAAGCAGAGGCGCGTCGCGGCCTTGATCCAGAAGCTGGAACAGGGCGATCAGCTCAACAAGCTCGAGCGGCACAGCTTGCGCCTTCAGCTAGAAGAGGAAATCCGACTGTGGTGGCGCACCAGTGAATTGCACCAGTTCAAGCCCACCGTGCTGGATGAGGTGGATTACGCCCTGCACTACTTCCAGCAGGTGCTATTTGATGCCATGCCCCAGTTGCGGCAGCGCATTCGCTCAGCCCTGAGTTCGAGCTATCCGGATGTGGAGCCGCCGCGGGATGCCTTCTGCACCTTCGGCTCCTGGGTGGGCTCCGACCGCGATGGCAACCCATCCGTCACCCCCCAGATCACCTGGCGCACGGCCTGCTATCAGCGCCAGCTGATGCTCGAGCTCTACATCAAATCCGTCAACGCCCTCCGCGACCAGCTCAGCATTTCGATGCAGTGGAGCCAGGTGAGCCCGGCCCTGCTCGAGTCGCTCGAGATGGACCGGCTGCGCTTCCCCGAGATTTACGAATCCAAGGCCGCCCGGTTCCGCCTCGAGCCCTACCGCCTGAAACTCAGCTACACCCTGGAACGGCTGCGCCTCACCCACAAACGCAATCAACAGCTGGCCGATGCCGGCTGGGAGTCGCCCTGGGATGGCCAAGGATCCAACAGCCAGGAGCTGCACTACAGCACCGTTGATGAGTTCCGCAACGACCTCGAACTGATCCAAGACAGCCTGGAGGGCACGGGATTGAGCTGCGAGTCGCTGCAGCACTTGATCAGCCAAGCCCAAATTTTTGCCTTCTGCCTGGCCAGCCTGGACATTCGCCAGGAAAGCACCCGCCATAGCGATGCCCTCGACGAACTCAGCCGCTATCTCCAGCTGGCCGTGCCCTACGGCGAAATGGACGAAACCAGCCGGGTGGTCTGGCTGCTGAAGGAGCTCCAAACCAGACGCCCGCTGGTACCGGTTGGCACCCCATGGACTGAAACCACCCAGCAAACCTTTGACGTCTTCCGGATGCTGCAACGGCTGCAGCAGGAATTCGGCCAACGCATCTGCCGCACCTACGTGATCTCGATGAGTCACACGGTGTCTGACCTGCTTGAGGTGCTGCTCCTCGCCAAGGAGGCGGGATTGGTGGATCCCATGGCCCATCAATCCTCCTTGCTCGTGGTGCCCCTGTTTGAAACCGTCGAAGACCTTCAAGGGGCCCCAGCCGTGATGGCGCAGCTCTTCCAAGAGCCCTTTTACCGTGAACTACTCAGCAGCCATGAGGCCAGCCAGCCCCCCCAGGAGGTGATGCTCGGCTATTCCGACAGCAACAAAGATTCCGGCTTCCTCTCAAGCAATTGGGAAATCCATAAGGCCCAGATCGCCCTCCAGCAGATTGCCATTGGCAATGGCGTCGCCCTGCGCATCTTCCACGGCCGGGGGGGCTCGGTGGGACGCGGCGGCGGTCCTGCCTACCAGGCGATCCTGGCCCAGCCCAGTGGCACCCTGGCTGGGCGGATCAAAATCACCGAACAGGGTGAAGTCTTGGCGTCCAAGTACGCCCTCCCAGAACTGGCCCTTTACAACCTCGAAACGGTCACCACGGCCGTGCTCCAGAACAGCCTGGTCAGCACCCCAGTCGACGACACCCCCAGCTGGAACGAGCTGATGGGCCGGTTGGCCGGCCGCTCCCGCGACCACTACCGGGCCCTGGTGCACGACAACCCTGATCTGGTGGCCTTTTTCCAGCAGGTCACCCCGATTGAGGAAATCAGCAAACTCCAGATCTCGAGCCGGCCAGCCCGCCGCCAAGGGGGAGCCAAGGATCTATCCAGCCTGCGGGCCATTCCCTGGGTGTTTGGCTGGACCCAAAGCCGCTTCCTGTTGCCCAGCTGGTTTGGCGTGGGCGCTGCCCTCCAGGAAGAAGTGGACCAGGATCCCGAACAACTGGAACTGCTCAGGCTGCTCTACCAGCGCTGGCCCTTCTTCCGGATGCTGATCTCCAAAGTGGAGATGACCCTCTCCAAGGTCGACATTGATTTGGCGCATCACTACGTGCAGGCCCTCGGCAGGCCCGAACACCGCGAAGCGTTTGAGCACATCTTCCAAACCATTGCCCACGAATTCGTCCTCACCCGGGATCTGGTGCTGAAAATCACGGGCCACAGCCGGTTGCTCGATGGCGATCCCGCCCTCCAGCTCTCGGTGGATCTCCGCAACCGCACGATCATTCCCCTGGGCTTTTTGCAAGTGGCCCTGCTACGCCGGCTGCGGGATCAAAACCGCCAACCGCCCATGAGTGAGGCCATGAACTCCAGCGACGACGGTCGCACCTACAGCCGTAGTGAGCTGCTCCGCGGGGCCCTGCTCACGATCAATGGCATCGCAGCTGGCTTGCGCAACACGGGCTAAGCCATCGGTCCGTTCCTTCTCCCCCGCCGGGCCTGCCCTTGCTCCCCTTTCGCAGCCATCCGCCCAGCCCCCTCCTGCGGGAGGGCTACAGCCTTGTGGCCGATCCCTTCCCCAGCGCCGAAGCCCTCAACCGCCTACTCGTGCTCGGTGGTGATCAGCCCCGGGAAGCGGGTCGCTGGCAGCGGGTGCTGGAGCGCAGCATCTGGCACCTGGGGGTGGAGCGATCCGATGGAGAACTGGTGGGATTTGTCAGGACAACCAGTGACCTGGCCCTCAACGCCAACCTGTGGGATCTCTGCTGCGACCCCGCTGACCCCGCCCGCGATGAAGTGCTGGCCTCCCTGGTGTACAGCGCCCTCGCCCGGCTGCGCAGGGAGCTATCTGGATGCAGCATCTCCCTCTCCGCGCCCCCCGCGGCGCTCAGGGCCCTGGAGCGCTACGGGTTTGTGGTTGACCCAGGGGGAATCCGGGCCATGGGCCTAAAACTCCGCTAAGCAAGCCCAGCAGAACACCCTTTAAACAGCCCAGTCCCCACAAAAAAGCCCTTCCTGTTCCGGCAGGAAGAGCTAAACGAGTGACGAACGAAACGAGCATGGAGGGACTCGAACCCCCGACCCTCAGAACCGGAATCTGATGCTCTATCCAACTGAGCTACATGCCCAACACCAGGGCTGCACCCCGATGGGCCTACCTTAACGGCTCACCGCTTCAGACCCATCCGGCTGCACCGCCTGGAGCTGCTGCACTTTCGCAATCTCACCGAGCTGAGCCTGGAGTTCAACGCTCCCAGGCTTCTGGTGATTGGTCCCAATGGCGAAGGCAAATCCAACCTGCTCGAGGCGGTGGAACTGCTCGGCAGCCTGCGCTCCCACCGCACCAGCTCCGACCGTGACCTGATCACCCATGGGGAGAAGGAAAGCTGCTTGCGCGCCCGCACCTGGGAAGGGGATGTGCTCCAACTGGCCCTGCGCCGGAGTGGCGGCCGCACGGCCCAGCGCAACGGCAAGGTGC
The DNA here is from genome assembly GCA_903928835.1 of uncultured cyanobacterium. Taxonomy (GTDB): domain Bacteria; phylum Cyanobacteriota; class Cyanobacteriia; order PCC-6307; family Cyanobiaceae; genus Cyanobium_A. Next base: position 482 of record CAIYSK010000059.1, on the reverse strand, counting down.
TGGAGCGCCAACACAACCTTTTGGGATCGCTCCGGTGCGTGGGCTTCAGCGCCCTTGACCTGGAGTTGGTGCGCGGCGAACCGGCCGGGCGCCGCCAATGGCTGGACCGGGTGGTGCTGCAACTGGAACCGGTGTATGGGGAGCTGCTCAGCCGCTACGGGCGCCTGCTGCGCCAGCGCAGCCAGCTCCTGCGCCGCGGCCTGGGGGGCACGGAAGCCAATGCCCTGCTGGATGCCTTTGACCTCCAAATGGCGGTGATCGGCACCCGCCTGCATCGGCGCCGGGCCCGGGCGTTGCGTCGCCTAGAGCCCCTGGCCTCCGCTTGGCAACAACGCCTGAGCGGGGGTCGTGAGTTGCTGGAACTCGCCTACCAAAGCGGCACCAAGCTCGAAGGCGTCGAAGCCGAGGAGCCCTGGCGAGCGGCCTTACAAGAGCAGCTCGCCTCCCAGCGCAGCGAGGAGTGGCGCCTGGGTCAATGCAGT
>CAIYSK010000058.1 GCA_903928835.1 uncultured cyanobacterium | reverse complement strand
GGCAAATCCGAGGGGCCCTGCCCAAAGCCCAACTGGTGGGCCTGGATCTATCCAGTGCCTACCTGCGCCAAGCCAATAAGTGGCTCGGCCAACTCCCTGGGGAGCTTCCCCAGCTGGTGCAAGGCAATGGCGAAACCATGCCCTTCGCCGAGGGCACCTTCCAGGGGGTGTCCTGTGTTTTTGTGCTGCACGAGCTTCCAGGAGAAGCGCGCCAAAACGTGATCAATGACTGCTTCCGAATCATGGAGGCGGGCGGGGTGATCACCCTTGCCGATTCCGTGCAACTGGCCGATTCGCCCCAATTCAGCACGGTGATGGAAAACTTTCGCCGGGTGTTTCACGAGCCCTATTACCGCGATTACATCAGCGACAACATCGAAGCCAGGCTGAAGGCCGCCGGATTTGAAGCCGTGGTGGCTGAATCCCACTTCATGACCCGGGTCTGGACTGCCCGCAAGCCCCAGAAGCCAGGCCGGAACCCCTAGTGATCGATTCCCTAGCGATGCAACCACCAGGCAAGCAGGAATCCGCCGGTCCCCCAGCGCAGACCGCGCCAAAACAGCCTCTCAGCGTGATTGGTGGGGGCCAATTCCTTCGGCAAGGGATCCAGCAACCGTTGGGTGAGGGCTAGCCGCTGACGCTGGCGCCTTTGGCTCACCCCCGTGCTGCGGTTGGCTAAGGAGCCCTGGGTCAGCAGTCCATCCAACAGGTGGAGAAGCCGCACGGGTTGGCGGACAGGCTGGGCCATTGCCACTGAGATCTCGGTACCGCCAGGATGGGGCCAAAGCTGCATCGCCGTCTAGTGGGTACGAAGCGTGAGTGGCCTGACCAAAGCCAAGATCTGGCAGAGCAATTGCAGCGCTCCTTGGTAATTGGCGATCGGGATTGGCACGCCCTAAAAAATCAACGGCCCCGCCGAGCCGCCGAGCAACTCGCCGCAGCGCTTGTGCAACTCCTGAGCGGCGACGATCCCGGCCAATCCAGCCCAACGGAAGCAAGGCAACGGGCCATCGACTTGGCCGAACACGGCCTTCTGTGGCTCAAAGCTGAACTCAACGATCCCGGCTGCCCCAGCCACGGCCGATAGCCACGGTTCCCATGCGCCGGCGCGTGATCGCCAGTTGGACCCGGTTGCCCCTAGCGCTCCATCGGACATCGTCAAAGCACTGGTGGATCAAAAACAAGCCCCGGCCAGCGGTGGCACCATGGTCCGAGGGCACCTGCCAGATCAGCCAGAAGGAACTCTCAATTCTGCGCACCCTCAAGCATTTGGCGGGATCAGCGTTGTTGCCATGGCGCACGCCATTCAACAGGGCTTCATGGAGGCCCAATTTCAATTCCGCCTGGAGTTGCCGGCAGGACACTGGTTCGAGGAGCAACTCCACCAGTGGAGCCAGCTGGAGAGTGGATGGCGTAATGAAGTCTGACCAGCGCAGCGCCAACGACCCTTCGCCCCAAAGATGCTTCGACCCTACCCATGGGACCTCAGCAGGCGATGGGCTTCAACAGGCGATGCGCTTCGACAGGCCGCGGTGGTTCAACAGGGCATCCATCAAGCGCACCCCCCGCAGCTGGTTGACCAAAGGCATGTGACCTTCTGGTGCATCAATGGACCAGTGAAAGCTGCCGGGATAGCGCGTCCACCGCCCGTCCTGCTTCCAGCCCAATTTGGTCCACAAGGCCTCCCAGCGGCCATTGCAACTCCGCAGCAACCTTGATTGCACGGAAAAACCAAACCGGCCCCGGGAGAAACACACCCACAGGCGATCGAGGGTTTCTAAGTCGACGGCACCCATGCGGGGCACCTCGCTGTAATAGACGTAGCCCCGCTTGACGGCATCAGTTCCGGCCAATTGCCGCAAAATCGCACTGGTCTGACGGTCGGCCTCCTCCCAATCCTGCAAAACCAAAAGCTGTTGCAGGGGGCCGTAATCCACACCCTGGGCGCTGGTGGTGGCCAACCAGCCATCCGGGAAACGGGCGAAGAAGGCTTCCCGCTGGGGGCCCCCAGCGGCCACAAGCCATTGGATCAACAGACCCGCTGCCCAGTCATCTCCGGTGGCATCCAAGCCATCGAGATGGTCCGCGATCAGGGGCTGAATCTCAGCCAGCCGCTGTTGGAGTTGGGGGATCAGGCTCCGCCTCTGACGCTCGGAAGCCGCCTGAAAACGCTCAAGCAAGGCTTCAGGTGTGGCAGGGGCGGCGGTGACCGGAGGTCCGGAAAGCATGGAAGGACCGAGCGCGCGCAGGCCAGGTATGGCCCACTATGTCAGGAGAGCTCAAGGGATTGCGATGCAGGCCGAGGGCCCGCGCTTACCAGTTGAAGACTTTCTCGAGCTGGATGCTCCGATTGTGGATGTGCGCAGTCCTGGGGAATACCACCAGGGGCACATCCCTGGCGCCCACAACCTGCCCCTCTTTAGCGACGCTGAACGGGCCGCCGTTGGTAAGACCTACAAACACCAGGGGCGTCAAAGGGCTGTTCAGTTAGGCCTGGAGTTTGTGGGACCGAAAATGGCGTCCATGGCGGCCGCAGTCCAGGCCCTTAGCCGTGATGGCGGTGGGGCTGCCCTTCGCATCCATTGTTGGCGGGGCGGCATGCGCTCAGCCAGCGTGGCCTGGCTGGCGGGCACCCTCGACCTGCCCGTGGTGCTCCTGGACGGGGGCTATAAGCGTTTTCGCCACTGGGTTTTGGCAGAGATGGAAAAACCATGGCCCCTGCTGGTATTGGGGGGCCGCACCGGAACCGGCAAAACGGATCTGCTGCTGGAACTGCACAGGCGGGGAGCTGCGGTGGTGGACCTCGAAGGTCTTGCCAATCACCGGGGCAGCAGTTTTGGCGGGCTGGGGCTGCCCCCCCAACCGAGCAATGAGCACTACGAAAACCTGCTGGCCTTTGCCCTGAGGCAATGTCCCAGGCCTGGCCCGCTCTGGCTGGAAGCGGAAAGTGCCCAGGTGGGCAGATGCCGCATCCCTGCTGGTCTATGG
>CAIYSK010000057.1 GCA_903928835.1 uncultured cyanobacterium | reverse complement strand
GACGCAGCCCAGGGGCTGGGCCTGGGTTTCGGCCCGGCCGGGTTGGAGGCTGAGGGGTACGGCCGCGGGCCGGGGGGCCATCCAGCGGCGCAGCTTTTGGCGGCAGAGGCGGATCTCCTGGCGCACGGCCACTAGTTCAAAGAAGGCCTCCACGGGCGGCTTGCCCAGGTCGGCGGCCAGGGCGGCCAGCACGGCCCCTTCCCCCTCGGCGCAGAGGCGCTCCAGCCGATCGAGCTGCTCCAGGCGCCAGGCCAGGGGCAGGGTGTCCCCCTGGGTCACCCGTTGGCGCAGGGCAGCCACGGCTTCTCGGGAGACGGCTTCTCGGGAGGCGGTTTCTCTGGAAACGCTTCCTCTGAAAACGGTTTCGCCTGAACCAGTGGCGTTTGAAACGCTGGTGCCTGTAGCGGTTTCACCGGCAACCAACGGTGCCCCCGGTTCTGGTGAGGGCTCGGACACGGGCGCTGCCGGCATGGCGAAGGACGGGGGCTGGGGCTTGGACAAAAGTCTGACGGCTGCGGCGCCCGAAGGCGGGCTGCCCTGAACCGGTTGGGGCTGCCCCCAGGCCCTAGCCTCAACCCATCAGGCCCTTGCACCCATGGTTGGCACGCCTCCCCCCGCCCCGGACGGCGCCACCGGGGGCCCCGCCATGGAGGTGCTGGAGCTCTTCCCCCGCTATTTGCTGAAGGGCAGCCTGCCCCCGGCTCTTTTGGCGGCCCTGCTTGAGCTCGCCAAGGAGGTGCTGAAGGCGCCCGAACGCAGCCCAGATGCCTCCCGCAAACTGGCCGGCCAACTATCCCTGCAGCTGGAGCTCGGCCCCCAGCAACCGGCCGTGTTGGACCTGTGCCGTGAGGTGATCCTGCCGGGTTGTGAGCGTTGGATCCGCCACGTGATCGATCGCCAGCCGCCCCAGGGCCGGGGCCCCTGGACGGAGGGCCGCTACGGCCTGCAGATGATTGATGTGTGGCTGAATGTGCAACGGGCCGGGGATTACAACCCCACCCACACCCACGGCGGCAGTTTTTCCGGGGTGCTCTATTTGCAGGTGCCTCCCCAGATCAGCGGCGCCAGCTTTGATGGCCAATTGTGTTTCCATGGCCCGGAGGAATGGCACATCCAAAGCTTCCGCACCGGCATGGCGGAGTACGTGTTGCCACTGCCCGGTGAGTTCTATGTGTTCCCCGCCTGGCAACCCCATTCGGTGCCCCCCTTCCGCGGCGAGGGCGAACGCTGGTCGTTGGCCTTCAACGTGGTGGCCGTGCCCCAGCCGGCGGGCGCAGCCAGGCCAAGCCCAACGCCCCTGGTGACGGGCTTGCCGAACGTCGGGGGCAATCCGCAGGGGGCTACCCCTGCGGGCCAGCCCGGCAATGTGTCGTTGTCCAGCGGACGCAAGCGGCCGCCGGGGTTTTAGGGGGGGTGGGGTGAACAGCCCTTGTCCTGCTGCCCATGGCCTCGGCTGCTCCCCATCGGGCGGTCCGGTGCCAGCTGGGGAGTTGCTGCGATGGGGCTTTGCCCCCAATGGCAGCCAAACACTGTCGCTGGATTGCGCTTAGCTCACTTAATCTGACGCTATGACACCAACGTCCTCGCCAACCGGCAAACCTTGGGCTGTTACCGCCGCTAAAGTGGCTGAGGTGGTGAGCCGCTTGTCGGCCGATGGGGCCCCCTCGCGGTTGATCGTGTTTGGCTCGGCCGCCAGGGGCGATCTCAGTGCGGCTAACGATCTCGATCTGATGGTGATTGAACGGGAGCTCGTGAATCGCTATGCCGAGACCCTGCGGCTGCGCAGTCTGCTGCGGGATGTCTTGATGCCGATTGATCTTGTGGTGACAACGGAGGCAAGCTTTCAAGAGCGCTCCAAGATTCCTGGAACCCTGGATTACCACGTGGCCCAGGAAGGTCGACGTCTCCATGACGCCCGCTGATCAAGCTCGGCTGCTGTTGCGCAAGGCCCAGCAGGATCAGGTGATCTTGCAGCAGCTTCTGGATGACCCGCTGATCACGGATGAATCCCTAGGCTTACTGGCCTAACAGGCTGCTGGACCATTGCTGAAGGTCCGTCTACGAACAACGGCGCAAGGGCCCCAGCCAGCCGCCCCAGGCTAAAAAAACACAACGGTATCGTGATAGGGCTATAGAAAAATGGTTCACCATGGACG
>CAIYSK010000056.1 GCA_903928835.1 uncultured cyanobacterium | reverse complement strand
CGGCGAGATGAACCAGAACCGCGAAGTGTTTGAATCGGCCATGAAAACTGCCGATGTCACTTTCCAGAACCTGGATTCAGCGGAGATCTCGCTCACCGATGTGAGCCACTACTTCGACTCCGACCCCACCAAGCTCATCCAGGGTTTGCGAGACGACGGCAAGGCCCCGGCCAGCTACATCGCCGATACCACCACCGCCAATGCCCAGGTGCGGTCCCTCAGCGAAACCATTCGCCTGGATTCCCGCACCAAGCTGCTCAACCCCAAGTGGTACGAGGGCATGCTCAATTCGGGCTACGAGGGGGTCCGCGAAGTGGCCAAACGGCTCAACTTCACCCTGGGCTGGAGTGCCACGAGCGGCGCCGTGGACAACTTCGTCTACGAGGAAGCCAACGAGACCTTCATCAACGACCCCGAGATGCGCAAACGGCTGATGGAACTCAACCCCCACAGCTTCCGCCGCATTGTGGGCACCCTGCTGGAAGTGAACGGCCGCGGTTACTGGGAAACCAGCGACGAGAACATCGCCCAACTGCAGGAGATCTATCAGGAGATCGAAGACCGGATTGAAGGCGTCACCACCTAAGTCCCTGTGCTTTTGGCCCTGACACCACCTCTGGCATCAGCGGCGGCAATCCCAACCACCCTGGTCGCCATTGCGCTGATCATCGTGGTGGCCCAACTGCTTGGGGAACTCGCCCAGCGGGTTCACCAACCCCGGGTGATTGGCGAAATTGTCGGAGGCATTGTGCTGGGCCCCAGCGTGCTGGGGGCCCTGGCCCCCGCATTGGAAGACCACCTGTTTGCCCCGGCCGTGCGCAGCCAACTGAACGTGCTCGGTCAGTTGGGACTGGTGCTGTTCATGTTCCTGATTGGGCTTGAGCTCAACCCCAAGCTGCTCCAGGGCCGCCTTCCGCTGGCAAGCCGGATTACGGCCGTGGGGGTAGGAATGCCCTTGGCCCTGGGGATCCTGCTGGCTTTGGGGCTCGAAGCCTGGCAGCCCCAGTTGCTCCCCGGCGACCACGCGCTCGCCCCGTTGCTGTTCATGGGCACGGCCCTGGCAATTACGGCCTTCCCCGTGCTCGCCAGGATTCTGAGGGAAAGGAATCTGCTGAGCCAACCCCTGGGCGCTCTAGCGATCACGGCCGCCGCCATTGAAGATGTGGTGAGCTGGGTGTTGCTGGCCATTGCCGTGGCCACCTCCCGATCGAGCACAGGCCTAGGAGCCCTCACCCCGCTGCTGGGAACTGCGGCCTGGAGCTGGTTTCTGCTCGTGGGATTGCGCCCTTTGCGCCTCTGGCTCGAAGCCCGCTACCGCCAGGGCCACCAGCTGGGTCCCATGCTCCAGGCCAGCCTGTTTGGCGGAGCGCTGCTGAGCGCAGCCGTCACCGAATGGCTGGGGGTGCACCTGATTTTTGGCGCGTTTCTTTGGGGACTGGCCATGCCCCGCTACGAGCCCCTGCGGCGGCGGCTGGAATTGCGCCTCGATGCGGTGGTCTTGCAACTGTTGCTGCCGCTGTTTTTTGCGATCAGTGGCTTGAGCACCCAGATCGGCAGCCTCAACACCCCCAGCCTTTGGGCTGCAGCCGCTCTGGTGTTAGCGGTGGCGGTGGGGGGCAAATTCATTGGCACCTGGGCCGTGGCCCGGGCCAGCGGCATGCCCGAGCGAGAGGCCCAAGCAATGGGCTGGCTGATGAACACCCGGGGCCTCACCGAACTGGTGATCCTCAATGTGGGCCTCGAGCTCGGAGTGATCAGTACCGAACTGTTCACCATGGGCGTGCTGATGGCCCTGGTCACCACCGTGATGGCCGGGCCCCTGCTGGGCCAACTGGGCTACAAACCAGCCAAAGGCGCCTCCTAGCGCCACAGCCTTGAGAAAGGCCCTAGCGCCACAACGCATCGGCCATCCGGGCCGTTTGCACCATCGGGGCCACATCGTGGACCCGCAGGATGCGGGCCCCCTTGGCAATCGCCTGGCCGCCAACGGCAGCCGTGCCCCAGAGGCGGGCCCGGGGACGGGGCTCATCGAGCACATCGCCAATAAAACGCTTGCGGGAGGCACCGATCAACACCGGGAAACCCTCGGCCACTAGCAGATCAAGCTGGCGCAACACCTCCAGGTTCTGGGCCGTGGTTTTGGCAAAGCCCAGGCCGGGATCCCAGATCACTTGGCCAGCTGCCACCCCAGCCGCCAGGGCTTGGTCGGTGGCGTCCAGCAGGGCATCTCGCACCTCCAGGGTCACGTTGGAGTAGGTGGCCAGCCCATCCATTGCCTGGCTGCTGCCTCGGCTGTGCATCAGCACATAGGGGCAGCCCCTGGCAGCCACCACCGGGAGCATGGCCTGATCGGCCACGCCGCGCACGTTGTTGATCCAGTGGGCACCGGCGGCCAAGGCCCTCTCGGCCACGGCAGGGTGGAACGTATCAATGGAGAGCAAGGCCTGGGGATGGGCTTGGCGAATGGCGGTGAGGGCAGGGGCTAACCGCTGCCACTCCTGGTCGGCATCGAGCTCCAGGGCCCCTGGCCTGGTGCTTTGGCCGCCCAGGTCGAGGACGTCGGCCCCAGCCGCAAGCATCCAAGCCGCCTGCCGCAGAGCCGCTTCCGGTCGATCAAAGCGGCCGCCATCACTAAAGGAATCGGGGGTGACATTGATCACCCCCATCACCCAGGTGCGGGCACCCCAGGCAATCACCCGGCTGGAGATTGGTAGTTGGCGATGCGCCCGAAGCTCAAGGGATCGAGGGACGCCCCGCCCACGAGCACCCCATCAATGTCGCTCTGGCCCATCAGATCGTCGATGGTGGCTGGGGTTACTGAACCGCCGTACTGGACGATCACGTCGTCATAACCCACCCATCCCCGGATCAAGCCACAGATGCGATTGGCTTCTTCCGCGGCGCAGGTTTTGCCCGTACCAATGGCCCAAATCGGCTCGTAGGCCACGATCAAGCTGCTGGGATCCACCGCATGGAGACCCTGCTCAATCTGGCGATGGATGACCCGCTCGGTTTCGCTGGATTCGCGTTGGTCCAGGCTCTCGCCCACGCAAAGGATCGGGATCAAACCATGCTTTTGGGCGGTGCGGGCCCGCAGGTTGATCTGCTCGTCGGTTTCGCTGTAGTACTTGCGGGGTTCGCTGTGACCCACGATCGCGTGGGACACCCCGTGTTCCACCAGCATGGAGGCTGAGATCATCCCGGTGTAGGCCCCCTTCTCCTCCCAGTGCACGTTCTGGGCCGCCACGGAAACCCCCGCACCGGCCAGGTGGCGCGAGAGGGTTGGGATCGAAGTAAAAGGCGGGGAGATCACCACCTGCCGATCGGCAGGCAGGTCCTCGATCAGTGGGCGGAAGGCTGCCGCAAAGACCCGCGTTTCTTCGCAGGTCATATGCATCTTCCAGTTGCCGGCAATCACAGCCTTGCGCACCTGCTTTACCCAAGCGTCTTGAAGGG
>CAIYSK010000055.1 GCA_903928835.1 uncultured cyanobacterium | reverse complement strand
TGCTCTGGATCGGGGACTACGCAGTTTTGATGGCTACCGCTGGACCCTGTCCCGGGGTAGCAGTGTCTTCCCGATTCGCGAGGGCCTCACCCTCAAGGCCCATGGCTATGTGGAATGGCGAACCCCCATCAGCTATGTGTTGCCAGTGCTGCGGGAGCTGACAGGCTCCTACCGCAATTTGGCTGAGGAGGGCCAAGATCGCCCCCAAACCCGCCAGAGGGGAACCATGCCATGACAGCCAGATCTCCTGAGGTTCGGGCCAAGCACCATTTACGGCTTCTCTGGGCTGCCGTTCATGGGCCGTTGCGCTCTGAGTTTCCTTTGCTGGTGATCGAACTCAGCCTGTTGGTGGTGTTGCTCCATGCCAATGCCCCCGAGGTTTGGTTCTGGTTTTTGCTGTTGCTCATCCTGCTGTTTTGGCGGAGTTGGGCCTGGATGGTGCGGCGCCGGCAGCGCTTGGCAGCGTTGGCTCAGGTTGGGGCAGCACCAGAGGAAGGTTCACCGGTGCCCCCGGCTGATTCGGCACCGTGATCAATTCCCGCAGCAGCTGGGCGTAACTCACGTTGGCGAGGGTGATCGATTCAGCCACGCTTTCCATGGTTTGGGTGAGCAGCTGAATGGTTTGGCTCACATCGGTGTAATTGGCCAGGCCGAGTTGGTAGCGGGCCCGCACATCGCGAAAGGCTTCCCGCGCTGCCGCGTAGGACGCCCGGGAGGACACGATTTGGCGCAGGGCTGCCCGGTGGTCGAAAAAGGCGGCTTCCATCCGTTGGCGGATGCTGTTGCGCTCTCGGGCCAGGGCTTGCTCGGTGCGTTCGGCTGCAGCCCGACTGGCCGATGCCGCCCCGCTGGTGACCCCGCCGTCAAATAAGCGCCAGCGGAATTGCAAGCCGGCTGCCCAATCGGCGCTTTGGCTGTAGAGCTCGGGGATGTGGGTGGCTCCACAGCAGCCATGCAAATTGATTAGCGGTTCATCGGAGATCACCTCTCCGTAGCCCGCCTGGGCAAACAGCCGCAGGCTCGGCAGCAACTCGGCTGCTCGGCGATTGGCCTGGTTGATCAGGGCATCACGGGCCGCCTGAAGGGCCAGCATCTGGGGATTTCGGTTGAAGCCCTGGATCAGGGTTTGCTGCAGATCCAAGGGCCATGGTGGCTGCAGCGTTACCGCCTCGGGCACGGTGACCGTGACATCAAAGGGGACGTTGATCAGGTTGCTGATTTGGCGTTGGCGACTCAGCCGCAGGGCTTCAGCTTGCTCAAGCCGATAATTGCTTTGTTGCAGGGCCGCATCGGCCCGGAGCAAATCCAGTCTGGGAACCAAGCCCGAGCGCTTGAGGGCCCCTACTTCCTCACGAATGATCGTGTCGTTGTTGACGACGGCCTGGCGGACCCGCGTCAGTTGCTCGGCCAACTGAAGGCCGTAGTAGGCCAGGCTCACGTCGAGTTGCAGTTGGCGTAGGCGGTTGGCATAGCGCTGTTGGGAGGCCTTGAGTTCGTCTTTGGTTTCGGCCAGGGCTGCATTTCGTTCAAAGCTCACCAGCTCCCAATTGATCCCCAATCCAGCGGTGGTGATCTGCAGGTTCTGTTGGATTTGGTTCCAACCCCCGGTTTGTACAAGGAACGGCGAGCCAGGTTCATAGATGCCTGCGTTGCCCTGCCAGGCGGTGCTGTCGGTGCGCCTTTGGCTGTAGCCACTTCCCGCCAGTAGCGAGAGTTCGGGCCAGAAACGCCCCCGCACCGAGGTCAACCAGCCCTGTCGCTCCCGAACCGCTGCCACCTGCTCCGCCAGATCAGGGTCGTTGCGAACGGCTACCTCCAGGGCCATGGGCAGGCTTAGACGAACCTTCCTCTGAATCTTGACGGCTTCGATGCTGCTGGGTGTGGCTCCAGGAGCAGGCGGCTCGAGGCTGGTCAGGACCCCAGCCGACCCTTTGGCACGGGCGGCGCTAGGGAGCCGGCCGGGCAAAGCCTGGTCCAGGAGCTGCATATCCCGCTCGAAGCGATCCAGGCTGCGCAGCAGGGAGGCCGAGGGCTTGGTGATTGGCTCCGCCCAACAGCCCTTTGGGCTGGGGAACACCAGGCCAACGGCGGCGGCTAAGGCAACCCATGCCGATGCCCGGGCCCTGGCGCTCATGGGAGTGATGCGCCTGAGCCCTTGCCTAGGCGGGCTTGCCGGGCTTCAGCTTGTTTTTCAGCCTTGGCCTGGTCGTGGAGAAGCACGCTGGTCCGGGCCAGGCAACCAATCGAGAAACAAATGGCCGCATTGCCCACGAGCCCCCAATGCCAGCGGAGGGCGTCGTCCCGCAATTTGGTGAACAGCAACATCACGATGGCCGCGGCAATCCAAGGCAGGGAAATGATTGTGATCAGGCGCTTACTTCCCATCGCCCTAGTTAATGCAGAACCATGTGTTCAACGAATTGCCGATCACGGGCAAGGTTGCGGTTGATTTTGGCTAGTTCCCACGACACTTTGCTGACGCAGCCGATCGAAAAGCAGATGGCCCCACTGCCGAACAGGCTCCAGCCATGGCTATGCAGGTTGAAGTCGTCGGCAAGCATCAAACGCAGGGCCGTCAAGTTGACCACTGCCGATGCAGCCCAGGGGCCATAAACCCAGCCCAAAAAGAAGCGAGGCATTGCTTGGGGCATGCCAGCTCAGTCGATCAGAACCTTGAGCATGTCGGCAATGATCAGGTTGTCGAGGGAAAAAAGGCCGCCCCCACAGGTGGCTAGCACCAGGCACATCACCACATACATCGCTGCTTTCTCCCAGCTTGGTGGGTCCCCAACACCCATGGGGCCGGCGTAATCCCCTTCTGGAATCTGATAGGGATCGGGGCCAATGAAGGGAAACCCAGAAGCGATTTCGAGCACCATCGCGTAGGCCATCGAGACCAGGATGGCCAAGGCCGCAAGCGGTGTGAGCAGGCCAGGGATCAGGGCGATGCCAGCTCCCCACATCGAAAAGGCGGAGAGGAAACAGAGCCACTGGGGCGTTTTCATCGCCGTAGCCCAGGTTTTGAGGTTGCGCAGCTTGGGCCAGCCGTGGCGGATAAAGCAGATCCCTGTGAAGACCCGTAAGACCAGCAGCGCCCCTTCGGCCAGGCCTGTTGGTGCCGTTGGTACTAACAGCTCAACAACGGTGATTTCCACGGGACAGGCAATAAGCTCTTGCCCCAAGTTACTGGGGCCAGGCTGATTCGGGCCATCATGGGTTGGCCTGAGCTGCGCCCTGGTGCGCGTTGCATCCGTGCCCCAAGTTGCCTTGTCTCCAGGATCGAGTGCGCCCCTGGGGGCAACGCCCCTGCCGGGTGGGGTGAATTTCAGTCTTTATGCCCGGGACGCCACCAAGGTGGAGTTGTGCCTGTTTGAGAACCCATCATCCCCAGAGCCTTCCCAGGTGTTGGTGCTTGAGGGGGAGGCCTACCGGACCTATCACTATTGGCACTGTTTTGTAGCCGGACTGAGCCCAGGTCAGGTGTATGGCTTTCGCGTGCATGGCCCTTGGGATCCATCCAAAGGGCTGCGCTTCGATTCCGATAATTTGCTCTTGGATCCCTATGGCCTGGCGCTGGTGATGCCAGAGGCCTACCGGCGGGAGGCGAGTCAGCCCAGCTCGGTGGCCATGAAGAGCGTGGTGGTGGACCCCAGCGCTTACGACTGGGAAGGGGATCAACCGCTCAGACGTCCCAGCCGGGACACGGTGATTTATGAGCTACATGTGCGCGGCTTCACCGCCGATCCGAGTTCCGGGGTGTCTCCGCAAAAGGCAGGCACCTACGGCGGGCTGATCGAGAAAATTCCCTACCTCAAGGATATGGGGATCACGGCGGTGGAACTGCTGCCGGTGTTTCAATTTGATCCCTTGGATGCGCCGGGTGGCAGGCCGAATTACTGGGGCTACCAACCCATTTCCTTTTTTGTGCCCCACCACGGTTACAGCGCTCGCCCTGATCCGATGGGCCCCCTCGATGAATTTCGAGATCTGGTGAAGGCCCTGCATCGGGCCGGCCTTGAGGTGATCCTCGATGTGGTGTTTAACCACACGGCTGAGGGTGATGCTGATGGCCCTGCTTTTTGCTATCGCGGCATCGCGAATTCCGATTACTACCTGTTGGAAAAAGATCAGAGTAAATATGCTGATTATACGGGCTGTTTTAATACCTTGAATGCTAATAATCCTGTGGTGCGGAGAATGATTCGCCACAGTTTGCGCTACTGGGTCGAGCACATGCATGTGGATGGTTTCCGCTTTGATCTGGCTTCCGTGCTCTCCCGTGATGAGACAGGGGAGCCGTCACCGCTGCCACCGATCCTTTGGGATATTGACACCGACCCTGTCTTGGCGGGAACCAAGTTGATTGCTGAGGCTTGGGATGCCGCCGGTCTCTACCAGGTCGGCAGTTTCGTGGCGGATAACTGGCAGGAATGGAATGGTCGGTTTCGCGATGACGTGCGCCATTTCCTCAAAGGTGATGCGGGTATGGCGGGCAAGGTGGCCCAGCGGTTGATTGGCAGCCCAGATATTTATGGCCATGAAAACCGTGCTGCCGAGGTCAGCGTGAATTTCATCACCTGCCATGACGGCTTCACCCTCGCTGATGTGGTCGCCTACAACGGCAAGCACAATGAGGCCAACGGTGAAGCCAACCGCGATGGCAGCGACGACAACGCCAGCTGGAATTGCGGCAGCGAAGGCCCCACCGATGATGCCGAGGTGTTGGCCCTACGCCTCCGGCAGCGCCGCAATTTCTTCACCCTGCTGTTTCTCTCCTTGGGTACGCCCATGCTGGGCATGGGCGATGAGGTGGGACGCACCCAGATGGGAAACAACAACGCCTATTGCCAAGACACGGCCCTGAGCTGGTTCGATTGGAATCAATTGGATACAGCGACAGACCTGCGCCGGTTTGTTAGAGAGCTCATTGCCTTTCGCATGCGCCAGGATGTGGTGGTGGACCATCAGTCGTTCACCCTCACCGAGCTCCTGGGCCACAACGCCGTCAGCTGGCATGGGGTGGTGCCCAACCAGCCCGATTGGGGCGAGGAGTCGCGCTCGTTTGCGGTCTCGCTGACCAGCATTTCCCGCCGCTACCGCTTGCACGCCATGGTGAATGCTTGGTGGCAACCGCTCAGCTTTGGGGTGCCCCAGCCCGATGCCGGTGATCGTCCCTGGCGCCACTGGATTGACACCTCAAGCCCCTGCCCCGCCGACATCTTGGCCTGGGGATCGGGGCCCGCTCTCCCGGGGAGCGAGGTCGAAGTGGGGCCCCGCTCCATCCGGGTCTTGATGGTGGAGCTCCCAGCAGCCCCTCTCTAGGCCTCGAGCCCGTGACCTAGGCCTCGAGCACTTGAAGCTGGTGGCCATCGGGATCGGCCAGCTGCAGGGCCCGATGGGACCCGATCAACTCGGCCTGCTCGCCAAGTTCGACAATCCTTGGAGAGATCAATCTTCCGCCATAGGTTTCGGCCTTTGCTCTGATCTCCTCTAGATCCGTTACCCGCAGGCGCAACTGCCAATGGGCCAGATCCTGGATGCCCTGGTCAGCGGCCATGGGGCGTCCACCTGGTGGTTCGCGGTAGTCGAGGCACTCGACTCCGGCGCCCGTGGGGCAGCGATGGCCGGTGATGTGAACCCTGCTGCCCGTGATGCCATCAAGCCCATCCTGTTCAAGCCCTGAGTTGACACCGTCACCTCCGGCGCCCAGGCCCAGCAGCTCGCGGTAGAAACGGCAGCTGGCGGCGGTGTCGGCGATGCCGATGGCGCTGTGGTCGATGCCCAGGACGGGCCCAGGAGCATCTCCATGCCAACGGGCCTCGCCCTTGTCGGGCGGGAATTGCAGGAGTTCGAGGGGGTGACCCTCCGGGTCATGGAATTTGTAGGCGACGATGCCGGCGGCGGCGGTGTTCCAGTCCGGCAGGCGCTGGGGCGCCGAGGAGATCGGGGTGATGGTGCCTGCCTTGAAGGCCAGCTGCAGGCCAGCCAATGCGTCATCCATCCCGTTGACTACTAGGCAGATGTGCTGGAACCAGCGGTCTGTGCTGCGTGAGTCGGTGGGAATGGGCCTGCCCTGTCTGGCTCCGGGGCCGGGATCAAGAATCTCGGTGAGCTCCAGTACTTCCGCTCCGATCGTCAGACGCAAAAGCTTGAAGCGTGCGCCGGGAAGACCCACCAGGTCGCCGTAGGGACCGCCATCGACAATCCGGGATGTTCCGGCGAGCTGAAATCCAAGGCACTCCGTAAAGAAGCGTGCGCTGGCTTCGGCATTCGCCGTGGTGAAGCCGATGGTGTCGATGTGGGGAGGGGCCATGGCTGGATAGGCGAGGGGAGTTGTTCTGAGGGGTTCAAGGCAGGGCTGCGGCCCCAGCGGTGGCAATGGCACCGTCTACAGCGGGAGTCATACCGGAAACACCGACAGCACCGAGGCAGACGCCCTGATGCAGCAGGGGCAGACCTCCGGCCATCGCCAGGGTCGGCTCACCCATGGCTCCTGAGAGCTGCATTAGGGCGGGCCGCTCGCCATTGATTGCTGCCTCCATCACCTCGGTGGGCTTGGCGTTGAGGGCCGCCATGCGGGCCTTGGCCAGGGCAGCCTCGACGCTGGCGGGGCTGGCCCCATCGCGTCGCTCCACCAGCAGCGGATGGCCACCGGCATCGACGACGGCCACGCTCACCACCGCCTGGCGCTGGGCGGCTTCGCTCTGGGCGGCCGCCACGATCGCCCGACAGTCAGCGAGTTCGAGTTGGGAAATCAAGCGCATGGCGTGCTCAGGCCCAGACGATGTGAATCAACCAGAGATGTCCCTGGAGTTCGACACCGGCGGCGGCGGCGGCCAGATCCTCCTCGCCTAGCCGCAACGTGGCTTCCGCCTGATGGCGCACGAGATCGACACCACTGAAGCAGTGACCGAGTTCAAGACCGAGGGTGGCGATGGCATCGAGGTTGGGGCAGCCCTGCAGCCGCTGGAGCAGGGCCGGGTCGGCCTTCGCTTGGGCCAGGAAGGATTCGAGCTGGGGATTGGCCATGGAATAGAGGGAACGAAGAGAGAATTTGAATCAGGATTGTGGTTCTGAACAAAGCGGATGGCCAAACGGTGCCGCTAGGGAAGAACCAGGATTGTTGCCGTCACGTCATCGGAGGCGAGGCCTCAGGGACGCTGAACCCCACGGGTATTGGTGAACAGCGCATAGATGGATGTGGATGCGCAGAGGAACAGGCGGCTGTGGAAGCGATCGCCGAAACAGAGATTCGAGACGCGCTTTGGCACCAGCACTTTGCCCAGCAGGGTCCCATCGGGGCCGACGCAGTGCACACCATCGGCGGCACCGCACCAGAGATTGCCGTGTTCATCCACCCGGAAGCCATCGGCCCAGCCCGGGGTGATCTTGTGGAACACCTCGCCACCGGACAGCGAGCGACCGTCCTCGCTCACGTCGAACACGCGGATGTACTGCCGGGGATCAGCCACACCGGGGGCACCGGACTCGACCACATAGAGCTTGCGTTCATCCGGCGAAAAGGCCAGGCCATTGGGGCCGTCGAAGTCGGAAGCCATGCGCAGCAACTCGCCACTATCTGGATCCAAGCGATAGAGAGCAACGGGCTGCTCGGAAAGCTGACGACCGCCCTCGTAATCATTCATCAGGCCATACAGCGGATCGCTGAACCAGACGCTGCCGTCGCTCTTCACCACCACATCATTGGGGGCGTTGAGCCGTTTGCCATCGGCTTGACTCACCAAGGTGGTGCTGGTGCCGTCGTGCTCGAGACGGGTAAGACAGCGGCTGCGGTGATGGCAGGTGATCAGGCGCCCCTGCCGGTCACGGGTCTGGCCGTTGCCGTAATCGGAGGACTCACGGAAAACCGTGACGCCATGGCGCTCACTCCAGCGCATGGTGCGGTTATTGGGGATGTCACTGAACAGCAGACAATCATGATCACCGAACCACACAGGTCCCTCCAACCAGCGGAAACCATCGGCCAGCAGTTCCAGTTCAGCATTGAACGGAATTAACGCGTCAAAGCGAGAGTCGTAGCTTTCAGTGACAGACATGGCATTCAGGATGTGAACAGAAATCGATGGATTCGGCACCAAAGCAATTCGGCGAACTGGCTCAGCTCCCTAACTCATGGTGCGAACCGGAACAAGACCACGGGTATTGAGCCGAATCGCCCAGACCGAATCGGTGGACATGATGAAAAGGATGTTGTTGTCACGTCCACCGAACGTCAGATTAGCCGTCTGCTTAGGCATCATGATCTTTCCAATCAGCTTGCCCGCTGGATTGAGGACATGCACCCCATCCAGCGTGCCCACATAGACATTTCCCTTTTCATCCAGACGCATTCCATCCGGAAAACCTGGTCCGATCACCGCAAATGTCTTACGCGGACCCAGGGTCTTGCCATCCTCAGAAACCGGATAGGAGTAAATCGTGTGAGGGAGATAAGAGAAGTAGGTACGATCGCCTTGGACGGCACCACTATCAATTACGTAGAGGGTTTTTTCCTGAGGGGAAAAAGCAATGCCATTAGGCTGATTCAGGCCAAGAGCGACCGCCGAGAGCTGGCTCGACCTTGGGTCATAACGATAGACATTATTAGGCAACTTTGCCTTCTGACCAGGAAACTCCAGAGATCCATAGGAAGGATCCGTGAACCAGACGCTCCCATCACTCTTGACGACAAGATCATCAGGGCCGTTGAGCCGGACACCCTTGTAGTTGTCGACCAGAGTATCGGCCTGACGGGAAACATCAGAGAAGTTAGCTCGAAGGCCTCTGGTGATCGAAATCCGTTGACCCGTCTTCTCCGCCCCGAGCACTAGACCCTGCAGATTGACCGTCTGACCATCCACCCCACCGGCGGGATTGCGATAGAGACTGGGAGCCTCCCAGGAAGAGGCAGCAATAGCGCCCGACTTATCCAAGCCGTTCCACTTCAAGGCATAGACACTGTTGTGAACGATGTCGCAAAAGAGAAGCAGACCACCACTGTCTTTAGCATCATTTAGAAAAACAGGGCCCTCAGTAAAACCGAACCCCTTGGCCAGATGGACCAACTTTGGCGTCAGACCGATGATCGCCTCAAAAGAAGGGTCATAAGCCTGGACAGGCAACTGCGGAGACGCAGACGCGGGAGTAAATGGATGACTGACAATCTGGAGATTGCGGCAATCCTTGGTCACTGGAGACTGGGGCAGACAATCGACACCCACCGGGGCATTGGTTTGCTTGCCAGGCAGGCAGCCAAACAGAAGCGTGCTCAGAGCTGCGAGGCCTGCAATGGTCTTCAGATTCATGATTAAGAATTGTCGGGTGAACAAATAAAATTGGCCTTGACTTCCTGCTTAGCGCCCAGATCTAGACCGCCAAATTAAAGAAACTGCGGCCGTCAAGGTCAATCCTGATTCGGTAAAGACCTGCGGGATAATGACGATTGGAACCGAAGCTTCACCACTAGATACCATCTGTTAGGCATAGGGACAGGCTTGCTTGGGAGCAATAGCTTTTGGCATCTGGACGACCATCAGAACAAGCGGCTCGTCTCCCACCGTGCCCGAGAGGTGACCTCGCTTACCATCACTCATGACGCAACCT
Source organism: uncultured cyanobacterium (assembly GCA_903928835.1). Classification (GTDB taxonomy): domain Bacteria; phylum Cyanobacteriota; class Cyanobacteriia; order PCC-6307; family Cyanobiaceae; genus Cyanobium_A. The sequence continues at coordinate 2,959 of CAIYSK010000055.1, read as the reverse complement.
TGATCTTCGCCAAGCGAAAGATCGCCTGGGCCCATCTCAACCCGGGTGCCATCCATCGTTTCAACAAACCAACGCCCTGAAATAGGGATAAGCCATTGGGGTGCTGGGTTCTCATGCCATGTCCCCACCCAGCCCACTGGTTGGACAAGGAAGATGATCTTCATGTCATCTTCAATCTCCAGCCCCTGCCAGATGCCCCTGAAGTCCCATTTCTTTTGGTCTGGCGTCCAGGCATCAGCCTTAGGAATCTTGAACGAAGTCAGCATGCACTGTGTCTGGCGGCTGATTCCATCAGCGTCAGTCCAAACATGCCAGTAAGGGACTTGGGGAGCATCTGCTGCCGCGTTGGCGATTGGACTTTGCTGATCCATCATCAATACATTTATTTTGCCTCAGTCTAAGAGTCTTAAACGAGGCGTCAAGCATTTCCTCAAGAACGACCGGGAAAACAGCTGGTCTACCCGTGCCTCGCTACAATCCGGCGAACCATCGGTGTCCAAACGAGCAATATGCCGATCTCCACAACCAGTAAAGGTATCCCACTCGCAGACCTCTGATCACCATATTGCCAACTTAGTTTTTACTGAGTAAGTGCAACTAGGAGCATCCCGAACAACAAATTCGCCAGGGGGAGGCCACCCTGCACAAGCAGGACAACACCAAAACTACGGATCAGCCCGCAACCGCACCGGCACCAACCCCCTGGTGTTCAGCTTGATCGCCCAAAGAGTATCCGTCGACCCAATGAAAAGGATATTGTTATCCTTGCCACCAAAGCTGAGATTGGCGGTCTCCTTCGCCATCAGAAACTTGCCGATCAGTTTGCCCTGAGGATTGAACACCTGGATTCCATCGAGGACGCCCACATAAACATTTCCCTTCTCATCGAGGCGCATGCCATCGGGGAAGCCGGGACTCACATCAGCAAAAAGTCGTTTGTTGCTGATAGTCCGCCCATCGGTAGCGACGTCATAGACATAGATGCGATGGGGTAGATAGGGAAAATAGGTGCGAGGCCCCTGAATGGCACCACTGTCAATGATGTAGAGCTTCTTTTCCCCAGGGCCGAAAGCCAGGCCATTCGGCATCATCAGCGACGATTCCACTACCGAGAGTTGCGCCGTTGCAGGGGCATAGCGATACACGTGGTTGGGCAGCTCGGCCGGCTGCGGCGGGAACTGCAGGGAGCCATAGCTGGGATCACTGAACCAGACCGTGCCGTCGCTCTTGACCACCAGATCGTTGGGGGAGTTGAGGCGCTTGCCCTGGTAGCGATCCACCAGGGTGGGGGCCTGGGTTTCGGGGCTGGGCAGATTCGTCTGCTGATCCCTGGTGATCGACACCCGCCGCCCCGTGGTCTCCGCTGTCAGCAGATGACCCTGCAGATCCACGGTCTGGCCATCGGCCACACCGGATGGATTGCGATAGAGGCTGGGCTTCTCCCACGAGGCCGGGGTGATGGCGCCACGGGCATCGAGGCCATTCCAGCGCATCACGTAGATGCTGTTATGGATCTGGTCGGTGATGAACAGCAATCCACCGGCTCCTTGCCTGTCCTGCAGATAGGCCGGCCCTTCGCTGAAACCAAAACCTGTGGCCAGGGGTATCAGGGCCGGCGTCCGTCCGACGATCTCAGTGAAGCTGGGATCGAAGGACTGAACAGGCAGCTGGGGAGTCTGGGATTCCGGATAGGGCGGCTGGTTGGTGATCACCAAGTCTCGGCACCTCGGTGCCACCGCACTGCCTGGCAGGCAGGCAGGCCCTGTCGGCACCTCCAACGCCCTGGCTGGACTAATAGGCTCCAAGGCCGCCACCGCCAGGACAACAGGCAGGCCGCTATGGGCAAATCCGAGCTGAAGGAGCCCACCAAGGCAATAAGCTCTCAATCCAGATCGCATGGCAGCAGAGAGATGGAACGTTCTCGAGCAGAAGGAGCTGTGATCGTGGCCCATCTAATGCCGAACCAGCTGGCCTGGCCGGACAACTCTAATTAATATTTTTTACCACGTTAGTGATGGGCTACACGATTGGCTCCCATGCAGCCGGAGGGTCGCCGCATTAAATCGGGATTCCCTGACAGCGGTGGCCGTGCTGGGCCGAAATGGCTGAGTTCTTTAGGGTAAGGAGGCTTGGTTTCCAGCCTCTCCCCACCTATTCCCATGACAACAACTAACCCCCTTGCCGGCAAGGCACTCTCCACCCTGCTCCAGGGCAAGGTTGCCATTGTCACCGGAGGGAACAGCGGAATTGGTAAATCCATCGTCGAGTATCTGGCCGAGCTGGGAGCCAACGTGGTGATCGACTACCGCTCCCACCCCGAGGCCACCGAGGAGCTCGAGGAGGAGATCGGCTCCTATGGCGGTTCGAGCTATGGGGTGCAGGCTGACGTGGGCAAGCTGGAGGACCTCCAGCGGCTTGTCGATACAGCTGTTAGCAAATACGGCAGGCTCGACATCATGGTGAACAATGCCGGCATCGAGACGCGCACGTCGATTCTGGACACTACCCCTGATGACTTCGACAAGGTCTTGAACGTCAATCTGCGGGGTGTCTTTTTTGCCACCCAATACGCGGCCAAGCAGATGATCGCCCAGGGCAGTGGTGGTCGCATCATCAATATTTCATCGGTGCATGAGGATTGGCCGATGCCCAACAACACGCCCTATTGCGTCGCCAAAGGTGGTGTACGGATGTTGACCCGCACGGCGGGTGTGGAGCTGGCGTCCAAGGGAGTGACGGTCGTGAACGTGGGGCCAGGAGCGGTGGCTACCCCCATCAACGACTCGACCATGAACAATCCTGAGCTGCTGGCCAAGCTGAATGCGGCCATCCCGATGGGGCGGATGGCCCAACCCGAGGAGATCGCCAAGGTGGTGGGCTTCCTGGCCAGTGATGCAGCCAGCTACATCACCGCCACCTCGATCTTTGCCGATGGTGGCATCATGCAAAGCAGCCCTGG
>CAIYSK010000054.1 GCA_903928835.1 uncultured cyanobacterium | reverse complement strand
TCTCGTTGTAGTTAATCAAGCTAAGGGACTGCAGGCGGCTGGGATTCTCCGGTTGCCTGTGGTTTCTTTTTATTTTTGTGCTTACCCTTCAAACTGCTTGGTTGGCCTCACCTGTATATGCCCTTGCCCATGTTTGCCCCTGCATGGATTTTCCTGGCAAATTGATGTTTTTTACTAAGGAATAGCCAGATGGCCTTCTCCCACTGTGCCGAACTGTATGTATTGGCTGCGTCAGTACAGGCTTGAGGATCCCATGGATACCGCCAGTGATGGCCCTTGATCTCGTTACAGCAGTCGTCTTCACCTATGAGCCGGTGAATCATTGGGGTTAATGCTCATTGCGCTTTGAAGGCAATGGTTTATTGACACTGACGAGTCTTAGTCCGCCGGTGGCCATACTGCTCTACAAATTTTCCTTGCCGATTTCAGATCCACCGCCTCCGGCGGAAGTAAGTGATCAATCCGATGCCGATCACGCTCATCGCGATCCACAACACGTAATAGCTGTTCTTCCAGTGCAACTCCGGCATGTACTGGAAGTTCATGCCATAGACACCCACGATGAAGGTGAGTGGGATGAAGATTGTAGAGATCACTGTTAGAACCTTCATCACCTCATTCATGCGGTTGCTCAGGCTTGAGAGGTAGGTGTCGTGCATGCTGGCAAGGGTCTCCCGTGAGGTCTCCACCATGTCGATCACTTGCACAGTGTGGTCGTAGAGGTCCCGCCAGAACACCTTTGTTTTGGAGTCCAGCAGTTCTGATTCGCTGCGCGCGATCGCATTTACAACTTCCCTCAGGGGCCAGGCCGCGCGGCGGAGGCTGAGGAGCTGACGCTTGAACCGGTGAATTTCGTGGATGTCCTCGGGTCGTGGATTCATCAGCACCCTTTCGTCATAGATCTCGACGTTTTCGCCGATGCGCTCCACCGCGAGGAAGTAATGATCCACCACGGCATCCATCAAGCAGAAGGCCAGGTAATCAGCATTCATGCTCCGCACGCGACCGGTGCCTGTGCGCAGGCGATGGCGCACGCTGTCGAACACGTCACCTTCATCCTCTAGGAAGGAGAGCACCCAGGTGGGTCCGAGGATCAAGCTCACGTGCTCGATCTTGACGCCCCGCTCAGCACCTCCATCGTCGAGCATCTTCATCGCAGCGAAGGCATAGCTGGGAAATTCCTCCCAATTCGGCCGTTGCACGGTGTTGGCGATGGCTTCCTGGGTGATGGGATGTAGGCCTAGGCCATCGCCTAAGGCTTCGATCAATGCGGTGTCGTGGACTCCATTGACATTGATCCAGGTCACGGTGTCCATGCCGATCCGTTCCAAACAGGCCGAAACATCAGCTCCCTGGATCTCGCGGAGCGTGTGAGCGTCGTAATCGATGATGTTGATCGTGGCTTCAGAGAGCCTGCGGGCACCCACGAACACCGTGGTTCCAGGAGCGTGAAGAGCTGATCGCCGGTGGCCCAGGTCCCGCTCCCTTGCCTGGCTCATAGTTGCTGAATGGTGATTTGCCGCCGATCGTCCGCCATGGGTAGTGGTCGAGGCTCAATGCTGAGCTTAGGTTCGTTAGACGACTAAAAGTCGGGTCTGCCAGCATCGAGCCATGGCCGCATCTGAACTGTCTGTCCTCGAGCTGGTGCTTCAAGCCCTGCGCTCTCCTGCGGGCACCTTGGTCTTTGTGCCCCTCTATGCCCTATGGGTCACCCTGCTGTTGCCCGGGGTCTGGGCTTCGATGTTGGCCGGGGCCCTCTATGGCACCTGGTGGGGCAGTTTGGTGGTGTTTTTGGGGGCCTGTTTGGGAGCCGAGGCCGCCTTCCTATTAGGTCGCACCTGGCTTCGGGATTGGGCGCGCGGTCGGTTGCTGGCCTTCCCCAAGCTCCAGGCGATTGGTGAGGGCGTCAGCCGGGAGGGCTTGAAGCTGGTGCTGCTCACCCGGCTCTCGCCGGCGTTTCCCTTCAGCCTGCTCAACTTCGCCTATGGCCTCAGCGAGGTGAGCCTGCGGGATTACACCCTGGGCCTGGTTGGCATCATTCCGGGCACCATTTTGTTTTGTGGCCTCGGCGCTTTGGCCGGCGATGTGGCTCGCTTTGGGGAGGTGCTCTCGGGTCAGGCGGACCCAGGCCTATGGGCCCTGCGGATTGTCGGCTTGATCGCCACCGTGGCGTCGGTGTGGCTGGTGGGCCGGGCTGCCCAGCGGGCCATCAAGGGCGGGGAGCTGGATTGAGCGGGCCTGCTTCAGGGGGCGGGATTTGGATCCTTGCCAGATTTTGCGGCGATCACCAGCACCACACCGAGCAGCATGAGCAGCCCAAAGCTGATCAGGATGCCGTTTTGATGGCCCACGATGGCTGAGAGGTTGCCCACGGTCACCGCCGTGACCGCTAGCAAGCTGCCGGAGCCAATCAACCAGCGCCGCCGCTTCGAACTTCCCTTGAGCGGTCGCTTCAGGCTGCTGATGGCCACCAGGGCGTACACCAGGAGGAAGCCGAGCACGGAGAAGCCGCCCAGGGTGTCGTAGGCCTGGCTTGCGGTGACCCCCTGCAGGATCAGAACGCATCCCACCAGAATCAGTGGCAATGCGGTGGCCGCCAGGGCCGCCGCCGGGGTGTGGAAGCGCGGGTGAGCCGCCCCAAGGGGTTTGGGTAAAATCCCTGATTGGGCCAGGCTGAAGGTCACCCGTCCTAGGGCGGTAAGACTGCCCAAGGTGCTGCCAAACAGGCAGAGAAAGGCCCCCCCTTTGATCCAGGTGCCGGCACCGGGTTGGCCCATGCGGTCGGCCAGCAGGCTGATCGGATCGAGGCCGAGGCGATCGGAGGCCGGCAGCCAGGCCAAGCCTTCGCTGAGCACCACCGCCCAGAGCAGAAACAGACCGCCTGCCAGCAGGACGGCCACGCGCATCGCCCGGGGCACCGTTCGCTCCGGATGCTTGGTCTCCTGCCCCAGGTTGGCGGCACTTTCAAAGCCGATAAAGCTCAGCACGGCAATCATCAGTCCGCCTTGGATCTGCTTCAGGTGGTCGCCGGCTGGGTTGAGGGCGCGTAGGTCGGCTGGGGCACCCCCGTGCTGGAGGACCACCCCACACAGGCCCAGCACGATCAGAACGGAGATGCTTTCGGTGAGCAGCATCGTGGAGGTTGAAAGCCTCACATCACGCCGAGCCAGGGCCAGGCAGCCCAGCCCGCCCACCAGAAAAGCTGTGAAGGCAGGTACCGGAAGTCCGATCCGGTGGGCGAAGGCATCGAGATAAAACCCGAAGAACATCAGGCAGGCCAGCATCACCGAGCCATAGCCCAGCAACAGGGCCCAGGTGGCCAGGGCTCCGGCTTGGGGCCCGAGGCCGGCGCTCACATAGCCCGCAATCCCATTGGCCTGCCCGGGCTCATGGCGAAATAGCACCAGGGTCTCGCTGACCAGGGCGATGGCGATCAGGGCAAAGGCGTAGGCGATCCAGGTGGCCTGGCCAGCCACGGCGAAGGCCTGGGGAATGTTGATCACCGCTGTGAGGGTGAGGCCGATGGTGGCCACGGCCTGGGCCGTGATGGCCACGGGGCCGAGGTTGCCTTGGAGCTCGGAAGGGTTTGCAGGCTTGGGCTTGGATGCGCCCATCTCAGTGGCCAGAAGGCTGGGGAAGGGGCCAATCGCGGATCGCCGCAATCAGCACAAACCAGGCCAGTCGCATGCGGGCCCTAGCTCCAGTTCGGCCAGCGAGCTCGGCGTATTTGGCGCGGCCGCATTCCGTTTTGATCCAGCGGTGGGCCACCGGTATGCGCGTTTCCATAACGCCATGGTGGCGCGCGATGCACTTACTGTGCCAATGGGAGCTCGTGGGACCGGGTGGCTCCAGTGACCAATCCGCAGTGCGGCATCAATGCCCCCTGATCTGGCCAGTCGGCTTGCCGAGCACCTCGCCCTGGTGTCCCTGGCGATGGCGATTGGATTGTCACTCGCCATCCCGCTGGGGGTGCTGGCTGCCCGCAGGCCCCTGTTGGCGAGGGTTGCTTTGGGAGCTGCCAATGGGCTTCAGACCATCCCCTCGCTGGCCCTGTTTGGCGTTCTGCTCACGGTGCCATTTTTGGGGGGCATCGGCCCAGCTCCGGCCGTCGTGGCCCTGAGTGTCTATGCCCTGTTGCCGTTGCTGCGCACCACGGTGATCGGCCTGCAGGGTGTACCCGCCGGCCTCTTGCAGGCAGGCCTGGCCCTGGGGCTGAACCGCCGCCAGGTGCTCTGGACGATCGAGTTTCCCCTGGCCTGGCCCGTGATCCTCACCGGCATTCGTCTGGCCACGGTGAGCAGCGTGGGCCTGGCCACCGTGGCGGCGGCGATTGGGGCCGGCGGCCTTGGGGTCTTTATCTTCCGGGGCATCGCCACGGTGGACCATGGCCTGATCCTGGCGGGGGCCCTGCCTGCGGCAGCCCTGGCCCTGCTGCTGGATGGCCTGTTGGGTTTGGATCTTGGTCTGGGTTTGGGTCGTTTGCGGGACTGGTTGAGCAGCCATCGACGGCGGCGATGGTCAGCTCCGAGGGTGGTGTTGCCCCTGCTGCTGGTTGTTGTCTCGCTGGTGGCTTTGCCGCTAACGGCCTTGTTGCTGGGGGGCCATCAATCCAAGACTGTCATCACGATTGGCTCGAAGAATTTCACCGAACAGGTGATTCTGGGGGAATTGTTGGCCCAGCAGATTGAGCGCCACACCTCCCTGACGGTGAAGCGTCAATTTGATCTGGGCGGTACCTTCGTGCTCCACGATGCGTTGCGCCGTGGCCAGGTGGATGGTTATGTCGAGTACACCGGCACCGCCTGGAACGCGATCCTCAAGCGGCCTCCGATCAGTGATGCCCAGCGGGTCTGGAAGGAAACCGCCAAGCGTTATCAAAGCCAGTTTGACCTGACAGTCTTTCCCTCGCTTGGTTTCGACAACACCTTTGCGATTCTGGTGCGCAAGGGCGATGCCCAGCGGCACCATCTCCACACGATCAGCGACCTTGTGCCCTTGACCCCAACCTGGCGGGCGGGGTTTGGTTTTGAGTTTCTGAATCGGCGGGATGGTTATCAGGGTTTATCCCATCGCTATGGCTTGGTGTTTCGAACCCCGCCGCGGGAAATGGATCTGGGTTTGACCTACCGGGCCCTGGCGGATGGCCAGGTGGATGTGATTGCCGGCAATGCCACGGATGGGCAGATTGCAGCCCTCAATTTCACCCATCTCGTTGACGATCGCCATTATTTTCCGCCCTATCAGGCGGTGCCTGTGTTCAACAGCGCGAGCCTGCGTCGCCATCCCGAACTGGTGGGGGTGATCAAGGCCCTGGTTGGAACTTTGGA
>CAIYSK010000053.1 GCA_903928835.1 uncultured cyanobacterium | reverse complement strand
TTGCTGCTGCCCTTGCTGTGCCTAGGCAGTGGGGCTCGTGCCAAGGAGGTTCCAGCCAAAGCTGCTGCCCCGGAGCCCACCTTGCCGGCGGTAAAGGTGCCTGCGGGAGCAGAACTGAAACGGCTTCGCGAGCAAGGCGGCGGTGCTGATCTCAGGCGGCGCTATCTGCTGGCTGCCCATGAGTTCCTCTACAGCTACTGGCAGCAGGAGGCCCAGAAGCAGGGCAAAACCCTAGAAAAACCCCAGTTGTTATTCGCCGGTGATCGGGCCCAGGGTTGTGGCGTGGATCGCATTGAGCATCCGATGGCCTTCTACTGCCCCGACAGCCTGCAGATCGCCATGGCCCTCGATCTCCGCCGCGCTACCAAGGTGGCCCGAGGCAAGAGTGACCAGGAGTTGTTGCCGATGGAGTTGGCGGTGCTTGCCCATGAATGGGGCCACCATGTCAACCGCTCCTTGGGCCACGGCCCCTACCGCCCGGGCTTTGGCCCCACGGTCCAGCAGGAAGAGTTGGCGGCCGATTGGCGCACCGGAATCTTGATGGGCTGGTTGCTCAGCCAGGGAACGCTGGCCCTCGACGACGTCACCGCCGCCGCCAACTTGATGTTTGAGATTGGCGATTACGAGCGCATCAGTGTCCAGCACCACGGCTACCCAAAAGATCGGTTTACGGCCCTCACCGAAGGGCTGGCTACCCAGATCAAGCCCGGCCAGCGCCTGGGCGAATGGACCGTGGATACCCGCGAAACCTTCAGCCGCCCGATCCAGGGTGGCGGCCAAGCGTGGGTGGATCCCTTGGCGCCCCGTTCCTATGACGTGCGCCGCTTTGAGATTGATCGCAGCGGCCAGATTGGCAGCAATGTGTTTGGCGTTGTGTTGGGGGCCGCGAGCTGCATCTGGGGCGACCGCCAGCAATGTCTGGGGGCGGCCTTGGATCAAGGCAAGGGCCGGGCCTACGGCACCTACACCCAACGCACCTTGGTGCTCCACTGCGCAGATCGCAGCTTTGATGTGACCAACGACAACTTCGATCGCCAACCCATGGCCCGGGATGGCAAGGGCCAGGCGGCTGTATTGGCCGAGCGGGATTGCCGCTAAGGCGGTGTTGTTTTTGGTGTCAATCCGGAGCCCGGCCTCTCCCTCCCTCACGCCTTATTCCATGGGAAAAGAGCCCCCTCAGCAGATTGTCTCCCAGTGGCATCAGCACGACCCAATTGGACTTGCCAATTGCACGGGTGCCTGGCTTAACTGTTGCTTAACCAAGATTAGGACCGTAGACGAAGGCTTTTTAAAGCAGTGCCTATGACAGCTTCAACCCCTTTGCGAGCTATAGAACAACCGTCTAAGCCAGCACGCCTGGATCTCAAGGCTTTGGGGAGGCTCGTGCCAACCGGGCCATCCATCAGCCCTATTTGATCACAAACTGTTAAGGCCGATCTCGAATGCAGCCCCAGGCCCCAAGATTGAGAGATTAATGAATATTGGTCAATGCTCAGGGGCATATTTGGCTTAGGGCAGGAGTTGCTGGCAACCCGTTGGAGTCTGCTCCTGCTTTTAACAGTGGGTGCCCTTTTCCTGGAGCCCTCTGAAGGGATGTCGACCGGTCCCCTCGTCGGCATATTTGTGGTTTGCGGCCTTGGCTTGATCCCGCTGGCTCGCATGTTATCCGAGATCGTCGATGTCCTTGTGATTCGCTTGGGTTCTCGCCTGGGTGGATTGGTCAGTGTTTGCCTGGGCAATCTGGTGGAGATGGTTGTTTCATTTACCGCCCTAGCAAGTGGTCTTTACAGCCTTGTGGTGATTTCCGTCATTGGAGCAGTGATCACCAATTGCCTTGTCGTGCTTGGAATCAGCACAATTGTGGCAGGGAGAGGCAGGCCAAACTTCACGATTCATCCCTACGCAACAACGCTTCAGAGCCAGCAGCTGGTTATTGCTGCAATATTTTTTGCGATTCCCACGGTATTCTATCATTCTCACAGCAAGTTACCAGTAAATATAGAAGGCGCTGGAGTTTTTGACAACTTTGCCCTCTATTCTGTAATCGTTTCTGTCGTAGTTTTGATTTATTACTTTATGTCGTATGTCTATCAATCCCGCACGGCCCAAAGCTTGTATTTGGATCAGGAGAAAGCTGAGGTTATTGGAGTTGAACA
>CAIYSK010000052.1 GCA_903928835.1 uncultured cyanobacterium | reverse complement strand
TTACCAGGGCTTCCACCGCCGCTTGATCCTCGGCTTCGAAGATGCCGAAAACGTGGGTGCTCCCCTCCGTGGGCCCCAGGGTTACCAAGGTGCCCCCATCTTTGAGGGCCTGGAGCCCCGCCAGATGGGCCTCGCGAAAGGGGGTGCGTTTGCCTTCGGCGTTCTCGCAGTAGGTGCCCCAAAGAACGAACTTGGCCATGGACTCCAATCGGCCTTTAGGCCTGCACACCAGGGTGAACCTAGGGCCGGGGTTTCGGGGCCGAAGCCTGGTAGAAGGGGAGAAATGGGATCTTGGTTATGGGATTGCGTTCGATGCTGCTTGTCTCCATCGCCTTGGTGGCTGGAGCCCCCGTGGGGGCCCATGCCGGCGACAACATGATGGATCAAATGGTCCGCAAGTTTTGCCTGGCAGCAGTGAACAAAGAGGTGGCGGATTCCGGCAAGCCGGCCCCGGATGGCATGCAGACCTTTACCTGCGATTGCGTGGTGCAACAGATGAAACTGAAGCAAAGTATCGATTCGGCCAAGGTGATCTGCAAGGCCAAGACCACCGAGAAATTCGGGGTTTGAGCCGAGTCCAATGATCGACACCCCTGGGCCCGTTCCCCAGGCTGCGCGCTCCCTAGATCGGGTGCTGAAGCCTGTGATTGCGGAGCTGGGTGGCTGGGTGAGGGCGACCCCTGGAACCCTCTCCCTGGCCCAGGGCATGGTGGGCTGGAGCCCGCCTGATGGGGTGTTGAGCGCCCTGGCGGAGGCGCTCCAAGACCCTGGATCGGGCCTGCATCGTTATGGAGCTGTGCAAGGGGAACCCCTGTTGCTGGAGGCCATCCAGGGCAATCTCGGCACGCACCACAATCTCGACCTGGCGGGCTCCAAGTTGTGGGTCACGGCCGGCAGCAACATGGCCTTCTCGGCGATTGCCCAGGTGATCTGTGGGGGCGGAGCAGACGACACCGCTGAGGTGATCCTGCCGGTGCCCTACTACTTCAACCACGTAATGGCGATCCAGCTGGCGGGTGGCCTACCGGTGCCGGTGGATGCGGGCTTGATTCCTGATCTGGAGCGCCTAGAGGCAGCGATGACGCCCCGCACCCGGGCCGTCGTGACCGTGTCGCCGAATAACCCCAGTGGGGTGGTGATCCCCCAGCAGGTGCTGGCGGGGATTAATGCCCTTTGTGCACGCAGGGGGTTGTTTCACATCAGCGATGAGGCCTATGGCGCCTTTGTCTATGGCGATGAGCCCCATTGGAGCCCGGGATCGGCGAGCGGGAGCAGTGCCCACACCATCTCGCTCCATTCCCTATCCAAGGCCTATGGCATGGCGGGCTGGCGGGTTGGTTACATGGCCGCCCCCGACCAGCTCACGGCGGCCTTGGCCAAGGTGCAGGACACGGTGATGATTTGTCCGCCGGTGCCGATTCAGCGGGCGGCGGTGGCGGCTTTGCAGGCGGGCCCGGCCTGGGTGGCGCCAAGGGTTGCGGCATTGGCCGACCGCCGCCGGCAACTGCTCGCGGCCGTGGCTGAGCACCAGGCCAAGGGCTTGCCGGTGCAGTTACTGGCCGAACCGGATGGGGCGTTTTACGCCCTCCTGCAGATCACCGCAGGGCGAGGCCAGCTTGACGCCGACACCTTGATGCGTCGCTTGGTCTTGGAGCACCGGGTGGCGGCGGTGAGTGGGGCCAGCTTTGGGCTCCATGGCGACAGCCATGGCTTGGTGTTGCGCTTGAGCTACGGCTTGCTGGATGGGGCCGATTTGGCGGAGGCGCTGCGGAGGCTGTTCTTTGGCATTGCAGAGATCCTGCACCCGACCTGAGTGTTGCGATCTAGCTGTTGCGGCGAAAAATCAGGGTGCGGTTGTTGGCGGGCATCGCCACATCGGCCACAGGACTGAGCCCCAGGCCCCTGGCCTGTTCGCTGATGACCCCCGCATCGCGCACCCCCATGGCTGGATCGAGGCTGCGCAGGTGCAGGTCAAAGTCAACGTTGCTCGCCGCCGTGGGGATGCCGTGGTCGCAGAAGGGGCCGTAAAGCATCAGGAGCCCCCCTGACGCCAGCACTCCAGCGGCACCGGCGAGCAGATCCGGCACGGATGAGGCCGGCATGATGTGGGTGGTGTTGGCGCTGAACACCGCATCAAAGCGCTGATGGGGCCAATCGCCTGGTGCGCTGACATCGAGGGCGATGGGCCTGGGGATTTGGGAACCAGGAGCTAGGCCAGAGCTCCCCTCTAGGGCGATGCGCTCGCCGAGGCCAGTCAGATTGGCGCTCAGCTCACTGGTTTGCCAAGCAAGTCTGGGTATGGATCGGGCAAAAAACACGGCGTGTTGACCGCTGCCAGAACCCACCTCCAGCACCTGGGCCCCTGGCGGGAGCCAAGCCTGCAGAACGGCCAGGATTGAGTCTTTGTTGCGCTCGCAAGCGGCGGAAAACAGCATGGGTTGGGTGTTGGCAGGGGATCGACATCTCGTGATCGATGCCTAGAGATCCAAACCCCGGCGCAGGTCGGCGCAGAACTGGCCGGCGGCCAAGGCCACCGCGTCTGGATCACCACCGCTGGCATGGGCCTGGGCCATCACCTTCACCAGGGCGCTGCCCACGATGGCGCCATCGGCACCCCAGTCGCGCACTTGCCTGGCTTGCTCTGGGCCAGAAATGCCAAAACCCACGGCCACCGGTGTGCCGCCTTGGCCCTTGAGCTGACCCACCAGGGCTCCCACCCGGGTATCCAGGTTGGTGCGCACCCCGGTGACGCCGGTCACACTCACGAGGTAGGTGAAGCCACGGCTGGCGGCATGAATCCGGGCCATGCGTTCGGTGGGGGTGGTGGGAGCCACCAGCAGCACCAGATCCAGCCCATGGCTTGCGGCGATCTGGGAGAGCTTTTCGCCTTCCTCCAGGGGCAGGTCGGGCACCACCAATCCGGCGGCGCCGGCCGCGGCGGCATCGCGGCAGAAGGTGTCCATGCCCCGGTTGAGCAGGGGGTTGGTGTAGGTGAACAGCACCACCGGCATGGTGAGGTCGCCTTTGAGGCCGGTGAGCATCTCCAGCACCTTGGCGGGGGTGGTGGCGGCGGCGAGGGCGCGGCTGGCGGCGGCCTGGATCACCGGACCATCCGCCAAGGGATCGCTGTAGGGAATGCCGAGTTCCACCATGTCGGCCCCATGGGCCTGGAGGGCGAGCAAGGTGGCCCGGGTGCTGGCCAGATCCGGATCGCCGGCCATCAGGAATGGCATCAGGGCGCAGCGGCCTTGCTGGCGCAGATCGCTGAAGCGCTGCTGAATCGGGGTGGCAACGGCAGACACAGCGCTCATTGGGGCTCGCGAAGAGGTGAGCCTATGCGGCGCTCTCTGGGTTGGCCGGGGTGTCCGCCGCCAACTGGCCCGTTTCCCTCAGGAGCCGCTCCTGCTCCTCGGGGCTGAGGGCATCGAATTTGGCCTGCAGCTGTTCGTTGGTGAGGGTGTCGTAGGCCTCGCGGTAGGTGCGCCGCTGCTGCATGTAGGTCATGTTGCCGGTGAGGGCCCGGAACAGGTAGCTGCTGGTCCAGCCCAGCACCAGCACCGTGAGCACCGCTGAGGTGGCGATGCCCGCAGAAAAACCTTCCAGCCCGTTGGCCTGGAACAGGGCGTAGCCAATGCCGCCGAGGGCAAAGACGCCCACCCCGAGCAGAATGGCCTGGGCGCGGTTCACCTAGGTGACCTCGCTATGGCCGGCCATGCGCAGGTTGATGAACGGGGCAAACAGGATCAGGCCTGGGAAAAACAGGAAGACCAGGCCGTAGACGCCCAGGCGTTCAAGTTTGCCCATCACGGTCCAGCGCTTGACCATCCAGGCGTAGAGGGCCAGGGGCACTGCTACCAGGTAGGTACCACCCAAAACCACGTAGGCCGCTAGTACCAGCAAGGTTTCCTGGCTGATCGAATTCAGGAACCCAGGCAGGGGCACGGCTGACAACGGCACGGATGGTTCGAATTTAGGATGCCTTGGCCAGGGGGCATGGCGAAATTGGTAGACGCAGCGGACTTAAAATCCGCAGGCCGCAAGGCTGTGGGGGTTCAAGTCCCCCTGCCCCCATCCCGGAAAATCAAGCCAGATCTACTGATCCGTAATCGTTTCTCCTGGTTGACGGTCCCTCTTGCGGTGCTGAACTAACGCGCCCGCCGCTAGGCAAAATTGACCGGAAAATACCAAGATTAGGAAATTGAAAATTGGCTCCAGCGCAGTCTTTGAAAGGGGGAACCAGACTCGACCAAGACATTTGCAGGAGCGGCAGAACCGCTCCTTGCGTGATCGGGGTTGCCGCGTCTTCGTTGAGCTGTATCAAGGTTTGATTCGCTTG
>CAIYSK010000051.1 GCA_903928835.1 uncultured cyanobacterium | reverse complement strand
GGGGCGTACGACCACGGGGTATCCCACCCGATCTGCCACGGCCCGGGCCTCGGTCTCACTGCGGGCCAGGCCGTTGCGGGGCTGGCGGATCTCCAGCCGCCTGAGGATCGCCTCGAATTGCTCCCGATCTTCGGCGCTATCGATCGATTCCGGTGAGGTGCCCCAAATCCGGGTGCCGGTGGCGCTGCCCTGGGGGCCCTCCAGCCAACGCAACAGGGGAATGGCCAGCTTCAGCGGCGTCTGGCCGCCGAATTGCACGATCACCCCTTCGGGCTGTTCCACCTCAATGACATTGAGCACGTCTTCGAGGGTGAGCGGCTCGAAATAGAGGCGATCGCTGGTGTCGTAATCGGTGGAAACGGTTTCCGGGTTGCTGTTCACCATCACGGTGGCGAAGCCCATAGCCTGGAGGGCGAAGGAGGCATGGCAGCAGCAGTAGTCGAATTCGATGCCCTGGCCGATCCGGTTAGGACCGCCACCAAGGATCATCACCTTGCGGCGGAGCTCCGGCTGCACTTCGCTCTCCGGTGGAATCAGCAGCAGCGCACCGCTGGCATCGATTCGCTCGAGGGGCCGTTCATAGGTGGAATAGTGATACGGGGTGCTGGAGGCAAATTCAGCCGCACAGGTATCGACGGTTTTGAACACCGCATTCACCCCCAGACCCTGGCGATGGGCGCGCACCTGCAGCTCCTTGGCTCCAGTGGCCCAACCAATCTGGCGATCGGAAAAACCAAGTTGCTTGAGCTCCAGGAGGCTTTCGCCATCCAGATCCGCCAGCTGACGGCCGCCCAGTAGCCGGCCCTGGGCCTCCACAATCCGCCGCAACTTGGCGAGGAACCAGGGATCAATGGCGGAGAGGGCGTGGATCTCCGCGTCACTCCTGCCCGCCACCATCGCGGCCCGCACGGCAAAGATGCGATCCGGGGTGGCGGTGCGCAGGGCCCGCTCGAGCTCGCTGGCCTCCATGGGCTGGTCGGGGCGGTCGCAGCCCCAGCCGGCATGGCCGGTTTCCAGGGACCGCACCGCCTTTTGGAACGACTCCTCAAAGCAGCGGCCGATCGCCATCGCCTCACCCACGGATTTCATCGAGGTGGTGAGCACCGCCGGAGAGCCCCGGAACTTCTCAAAGGCGAACCGGGGAATCTTCGTGACCACGTAATCAATCGTGGGCTCAAAACAGGCCGGCGTGGCCCCGGTGATGTCGTTGAGGATTTCGTCGAGGGTGTAGCCCACAGCCAACCGGGCAGCAATCTTGGCGATCGGAAAGCCAGTGGCCTTGGACGCCAACGCTGAGGAACGGCTCACCCGGGGATTCATCTCGATCACCACCACATCGCCATTGGCGGGGTTGATGGCGAATTGGATGTTGCTGCCGCCGGTGTCCACCCCGATTTCGCGGATGATCGCGATCGATTGGTCGCGGAGCCGCTGGTATTCCCGATCGGTGAGGGTTTGGGCCGGAGCCACGGTGATCGAATCACCGGTGTGAACCCCCATGGGATCGAGGTTTTCGATGCTGCACACGATCACCACGTTGTCGGCGGTGTCGCGCATCACCTCCAGCTCAAACTCCTTCCAGCCGAGCAGGGATTTCTCGATCAGGATCTGGGAGACGGGGCTGGCCTCCAGGCCGCTCTTGCAGAAGGCCTGGAACTCCTCGGGGTTGTAGGCGATCCCACCGCCGGATCCCCCCAGGGTGAAGGCCGGGCGGATGATGCGCGGATAGCTGC
>CAIYSK010000050.1 GCA_903928835.1 uncultured cyanobacterium | reverse complement strand
GTTATGCCCCCAGCCAGGCCAAGCCGCGGGCTGCAGCGCGTTCGCCTGCTTCGATGGCCCCTTCGAAGTAGCCCGGCCAGCGGGGGGACACCTCCGTGCCAGCCCAAAGCACCCGTTTGTGGTCCAGGTGCCAGGAATCAGAAAACTGGTGAAGGCGCCGCCGCTAGAGGGTTCCCCATCCCAGGCCTTTCCCTTCAGATCCAGCGGCTCCGCGGCCTGCAGGCGCCGGCCAGCGATCAGGCCGGAGAGGCCGGCACCCACGATCAGCACATCGAGCGTGGGCTCCATGGGGGTGCCGTCAAACTCCTGGGATGCTGGCAAGCGGCCCAGCCCTTGCCAATCCCTGTGCCATGGATGCCGCAGAGATCCGCCCTCCAGCCCCAGGGGCGCCCCTGTTGTGGCTGGCGGTGTTGGGCGGCCGCACGGCCACAAGCCTGATCGAAGTTCACGACGTGCGCTTTGTGGCCGGAACCACGATCGATGAGACTATCCCCGAGCTGCGGCGCCAATGGTTTGGGAGGCGCGAGGGCCTGCATCTGGACGCCTACATGGCCGTGCGGGTGGTGGATGGCTGGGCGGTGACCTTGGGGCGTGACCTTGCCGCGCCCCGGCCCGAGCGGCTGTGGTTCGTGAACCTGGGCGCCTACCGCCCCGACTCCCTGGCCGAACTTCACCACTTCGGTTTGGTGGTGGCCAGCTCCCCCCAGGCCGCAAAGGCCACCGCAAAGGCCACCGCCAAGCGCCAGTGGCTGCGGGGGGCGCTACAGCAGCACAAGGACGATCTTTGCGCCGTGGACGACTGTCTGGCGATCGAGCAGTTGGCGCTGCTCGATGGTGGGCGCTGGCATGTGCAGCTCACGCCCCACCCCGAGGGCTCCAGCCAGCCCCAGGTGCCGGATTGGTTCGGTTACCGGCGCATCGATCGGATCTGAAGGCCGACGCTGAAGGCTGCACCTGAAGGCATTACTTGGAGGGCTATCAACGGGGATGATCGGTCTAGGCACGATTCCGGCGCGCGGCGCCCTTCCCCATGAACATTGACGGCAAGGCTTGGCGCACCATTTGGCTGGAGGAGGGTGGCCGCTCGATCGGTGTGATTGACCAGACCCAGCTGCCCCATCACTTCACCACCCACAGCATCGCCGGCCTGGATGGGGCGGCTGAGGCGATCAGCACCATGGTGGTGCGCGGGGCCCCGTTGATCGGGGTGACCGGCGCCTATGGGTTGATGTTGGCCCTGCAGGCCGATCCCTCGGATGCTTCCCTGGCCGCGGCGTTTGAGCAGCTCAATGCCACCCGGCCCACGGCGGTGAACCTGCGCTGGGCCCTGGAGCGCGTGCGCGCCCAGGTGACTGGGCTGCCGCCGGCTGACCGGGCTGAGGCCGCCAAGGTCGAGGCGGGGGCCATTGCCGAGGAAGACGTTGCCATGTGCGAGTCCATCGGCGAGCACGGTCTGCAGGTCTTTCAGCAGTTGGCAGCGGCCCGCCCAGTCGAGCGCCAAGGCCAACCCTTCAACGTGCTCACCCACTGCAATGCGGGTTGGCTTGCCACCGTGGATTGGGGTACGGCCCTAGCTCCGATTTACAAGGCCCACCGCGCCGGCCTCAACATCCACGTATGGGTGGATGAAACCCGCCCCCGCAACCAGGGGGCCAGCCTCACGGCCTTTGAATTGGGCCGCGAAGGGGTGCCCCATACGGTGATCGTCGACAACGCCGGCGGCCATTTGATGCAACACGGCCAAGTGGATGCGGTGATCGTGGGCACCGATCGCACCACCCGCACCGGGGACGTGTGCAACAAGATCGGCACCTACCTCAAGGCCCTCGCCGCCCACGACAACGGCGTGCCCTTTTTTGTGGCCCTGCCGGCTTCCACCATCGACTGGAGCATCGGCGATGGGGTGGCGGAAATCCCGATTGAGGCCCGCTCTGCCCAGGAGGTCACCCATATCCAGGGGCGAATCAGCTCAGGTTCGGCCTTGGGTCAACTGGCCAGGGTGCAACTCACCCCCGATGGCAGCGCTGGTTTTAATCCCGCGTTTGATGTGACACCGGCCCGTTTGGTGTCAGCCCTGATCACCGAGCGTGGCGTGGCCGCGGCCAGTGAAGAGGGCCTCAAGGGTTTGTATCAAGCGGCCTGATTTTACGGCTGATGGTGATTTACGGCTTATGGCAGTCGGTCGCCACGAACAGTGCTCCGGTCAATTGGCCGTTGGCATCGGTCATCGGGGCATAGTTTGAGTTGCAAGCCTGGCCAAAGAGGGTGACTTCGCCTACGTAGGAACGCTTTTGAATGAGTGCCTGGTAGGCAGGAGAAGCGGGGTCCAGCTTGGTCTTGTCGGCAGAAATAAAGCCATCGTCAACTCTCAAGGTGGTGGAGGTGCGAGTAAAGCTTTGATCCTTAGGGTCGAAACGAAACACGGTGCTTTCCTGGCCTGCAAGGGCTTTGCCGGTTCCAAAGCTTGCGCCCAAGATGAGGAGCAAAGGCAGGAAGCTTTTTGAGCGAAGAGCGAACATGCTGAGAGGTTGAATGCATCCCCAAGAAAGATCCAAAACTTGATCTAACAGGGGTTTCAGACGTGATGCTAGGCATTGGTTGTCCTGCTGGCTTTCCCATGGCTGAACTTGAGCTGCGGGAGCAGATGGTGGCGGTGGCCCGCCGCATGAACGCCTCCGGCATCAACCAGGGCACCTCGGGCAATCTCTCCGCCCGCCTGGCGGATGGCTTGCTGATTACCCCCAGCTCCATGCCCTACGAGCTCATGGAGCCCGAAGACCTGGTGGTGATGGATTTCGAGGGCAACGTCCAAGGGGCCCGCAAGCCCTCATCGGAATGGCACCTCCATGCCGACATCCTGCGGAGCCGCCCAGAGATTGGCGCGGTGGTGCATTGCCACTCGATCCATGCCACGGCCCTGGCCTGCCACGGACGATCAATCCCCAGCTTTCACTACATGGTGGCCATGGCTGGCACCGACACGATTCGGTGCGCCCCCTATGCCACCTTTGGCACCGAGGCCCTCTCCCACGATGCGGTTCAGGCCCTCGAAGGCAGGCTGGCGTGCCTGCTTGCCCAGCATGGCCAGGTCAGCCTTGGGGCGACCTTGGATCAGGCCCTGCGGCTGGCGATTGAGGTGGAAACCCTGGCCCATATGTATCTCCAGGCCTTGGTTCTTGGTGAGCCGCCGGTGCTGGCGGCCGAAGAGATGGCCCGGGTGATTGCCCTGATGGGCGCCATGCATTACGGCCGATCCCCTAGGGCTTAATGGCTTCCGCTGGCAGCCGTGGGTAGGCGCGCCAGCAGGAGCCCGCCCCCGGCCAGCAGCAGGGTGATGGCCAGGCAGAGGACTGCCCAGGTTTGGAGCCCCCAGGTCATCACGGCCAAGGGGGCCAACACCGTGACCACGCCCCCGGCGAGGACCGGCTGCAGCACCAATTGCTTGATGGAGAAGGGGGCCAGGGTGGCGCTCTTGGCTTCCGGGTCGGCCAGACCCAACAGCAGCAGGCCAGTGGCCGCCACGCCCGTGGCCTGGCCAAATTCGGTGATGCCCCGCTCAAACCAGGGGCCCGGCAGCATCGGTTTGGAGAGCACCAGCAACCCGAACAAATTCCAACCCAGGCCCGCCCCGGCCAGGATGGTGAGGGGCAGCCAGTCGTGGAGCAACAGGGGCAGGTTGAGGCCTGCCATGGCTGCGGTGATCAATACATCGGTGGCCAGGCCGGCGGTTTTGGATTGGAGTGGAGCGGTGGCCAGGCCCGTTTGGCCCGTGCGCTCCAGCAGCAGTTGCACGAGCAGGGATCCCACCAGGGCAAGGGGAAACAGGGGCATGGTCTGCACCACCTGCACCATCCCATCGCTAATGCGGGGCGCTACCGCCAACAGCACCTGCTGCATGCCGAGGGCAAGGAGCACCGCCAAGCCACAGCAGCCAAGGTTGGTGGCCAGGCTTTGGGCCCCGTCCCACCAAGGGCCACGGCTGGTTGGAGCTGGGCTGGCAGCGTCATGGCCGCCAGCTGCGGAGCCAATCCAGTGGAACTGGCGGGCCAGGATCACCAGCACCGATCCGAGCACAACGGAGCTCACCAGACCCACCGTGGCCATGGCCAGGCCGAGATCCCGGCCGCCAGCAAATCCGAAGCTGGCGTAGATCGGCCCCATCACCGCAGCTGATCCGTGGCCGCCCTCGAAGCCCACTTCGATTAGGCAAGCCATCAGTGGGTGCACCCCCAGCCACGGGATCAGGATTCCCAGCACCACCAGGGCGCCCACCAGGTATTGGCCAAAGCCGAGGGTGAGGCCGAGCAGCAGTTGGGCGCTGGCTGGCCGCCACAACTCCCCTGCGCTGGGAAGGGGTTTGCCCAGCAGCATGGTGGAGAACACCAGGGTCATCAGCACCGCCGGCAGGTTGATCCAACGGTCGGTGAGGCCCATGGGCAAGACGTGGGCCACGCCAAAGGGGCCAATCAGCAGGCCGATGAGGCCGGACACCAGGGCCGCAGGTAGCCCAATCCGTTGCAAGCCGGTGGCTGCGCCCAGACCGCGGCCCAGAACCACCAAGCCACCCAAAGCGGCAATGCTGAGGGCCAGGGCAACGGCAGTGGGGCCCATTTAGCTGGCCTGCTGCAGGCCGAAGTGCTTCGCAAAAAACGCTTCGGTGGACTCCAGCACCTGGATTTGGGTGTCGCTGCTCTTAAAGCCATGGCCCTCGCCGGGGAATAGGTGCACTTCCACAGGAATGCCCTGGTTGCGGAGCGCCTCGGCCATCGCTTCGGTTTGGGCCGGGGGCACCACGTTGTCGTCCAGGCCTTGAAAAAAGATCACCGGGCAACGAATCCGCCCGGCGTGTTGCAGGGGGGATCGGGCCGCGTAGGTGGCTTGGGCGGCCGGCCAGGGGCCGATCAAACCATCGAGATAGCGGGCTTCAAAGCGATGGGTCTCGCGGGCCAACGCGCCCAAATCAGCGACGCCGTACCGACTTGCCCCGGCGCGAAAGACATCGGTGAAGCAAAGGGCGGCCAGGGCGGTGAAACCCCCCGCACTGCCGCCTTCGATGGCGATGCGGCTGGCCGAGGCCCATCCCTGGTCCACCACGGCCTGGGCGGCAGCCGCACAGTCGGCCACATCCACAACCCCCCATTGGCCATCGAGACGCTCGCGGTAGGCCCGGCCGAAGCCGGTGGAGCCGCCGTAATTCACATCGACCACTCCCCAGCCGCGGCTGGTCCAAAACTGAATGGCCAGGCTCAGGCCGGTGCGGGCCATACCCGTGGGTCCGCTGTGGCCCTTCACCAGCAACGGGGCCTCCGGGTTGCCGCCGTTGCCAGGGGGGTAGTACCAGGCCTGGGTGGGCCGCTCGCCATGGCCCGGGAACCACAGTTGCTGGGGTTGGCTGATGGCTGCTGGATCCAGGGGGCTGGGGGCGGCTGGCGTGTGCTGCCAGATACCGCTGGCGATCTCCAGCTCCAGGAGGCCTGACGGGGTGGTGGGATTGCTGGCCACGCAGACCAGGTGGCCTGCTTCGGCGGAGAGGCCGGCCAGGTCGGTGAAGGGTTGCCCAATGGCTTGCCAGTGGGGCGGGCCTTCCGTTGCCACGAGACCCAGTTGCCACTGCCCTTGGCTGCAGGCGGCGGCGACGAGCTGCTCTCCATCCCAGGCCGTGGTGCGCATGCCATACACCCATTGGGGCATGGCGAATTCGGCGGCCATTTCCAAAAGCGTTTGGCCTTGGCCGGAGTTGGGTTCAAAGCGCTGCAGGTTCCACCAGCCGCTGCCATCGCTGGCCACCACCAAGGCCGGGTGCCCGGCCTTGGTGGTGATCCAGAGGGGCTGAAACACCGATAGGGCCTTGGCTGGGCCTGATCCAGCGATCGGCTTGGCCTGCTCCAGGTCCCCTGATGGGCCAACGCGGGCCAGCCACAGCTCGCTGCGGTCCCAGGGCATGCAGGGTTGCTGCCATTCCACCCAGGCCAGCCAGTGGCCATCGGGGCTCAAGCTGGCATAGCCGCAGAAATCCACCGGTTCATGCAGGGCGATCGGTTCGCCCCCCGCCAGGGGTACGGCCACCAGGTGATCGCGGCCATGGGCTTCCATCACGCCCACCCAGCGCTGGCGGACCGGATCGATCAGTCCGTTGGCGAAGGCCCTGTCCCCTGGTTCCACCAGGCGCCTCGGCGGGCCCCCTGGGGTGCCGGATGGGTCGATGGGCAGGTGGTAGAGGCACCGGTCGCCGTCGTGAACCAGCACCAGGTCGGCTCCTGCCACCGCAAAGACCCCTCCGCCGTATTCGTGAACGCGGCTGCGTAGGTTCCAGTCACCCGGGGTGAGCTCGAGGGGTCGGAGGTTGGGGTCGCCGCTGGGTGATGGCGCTGGCTTCACCAGCAAGGTGGTACGGCCCTTTTCGTGGGGCCGCTGCTCCAGCCAAAACAGCCGGCCCCCTTCCAGTAACGGCTCTTTGACGGCGGGGATGCGACCCACCACGCTGGCCGCAGCCAGGGGCTGATGGGGTCGGGGCTGGCGTGGTGCGTCGCTCAAGCGTTCTCCAAGGCAGGCCGCCTTAGAGTGGGACCCATTCTTTTACGTACCAGCTTGGCGCGCAGCTTCGCCCAATTGGCTCGCAATGCGGAGCAATCCAGCCGGAGTGTTCAGGTGCCGAAGGTGGCGCTGGAAGTTCCTCCGATGGAGATCCACACCCTGGGGAATGGGGTGCTGCGCAAGTCAGCCAAGCGCATCAGCAAGGTGGATGAGTCGGTGCGGGATTTGGCGCGCGACATGCTGCGCAGCATGTACACGGCCCATGGCATTGGCTTGGCGGCTCCCCAAGTTGGTGTGCACAAGCAGCTCTTGGTGATTGATCTCGATCCCGAAAATTCCGCCACGCCACCGATGGTGTTGGTGAATCCTGAGATCAGTTCCTTCGGGGCAGGCATCGAGACCTACGAAGAAGGCTGCCTCAGCATTCCAGGGGTTTATCTCAATGTGGTGCGTCCATCGGTAGTTGAGGTCACCTATCGCTGCGAGATGGGCCGCCCCCAGCGGGTCAAGGCCGATGGGCTGCTGGCCCGGTGCATCCAGCACGAAATGGACCATCTCAATGGCGTGTTGTTTGTTGATCGGGTCACCGATGAGCTCAGCCTCAATGAGGGGCTGAAGGAGAAGGGCTTCAACCGAGCCGACGTTCAAACCATTCGCTGAGATTGCGCCATGCCCATGAAACCTCTGGCGGGCCTGATGCTCGGCCTGGCCTGTCTGCTGGGGATTGCGGCGACGGGCTCGGTGTTCGAGCTCGCCTATGGCGATCCCGATCTGGGTCTGACCACCACCCGGGTGATCTTGGGATTGAGCTTGCCGGGCACCTTGGGTGCGCTGCTGCTGGCCATTCGCATCAACAAGCCCGTTTAGCTCGCCAATTCGATTCCTACCCCCCCTGGTCTGATCCGGTTGGGGTGCATACGATTGCTGTCTACCTGGTTTGAGCCGCGATGCCCCTGTCAGAACTACCGCGGGCCCTTTCCCAGGCCCTGCAGCCAGTTGTTCTGCTAACCGCAACTGGGTTGGTGGCGGCCTTGGGCGGTGCTGGCCTGGTTCAGCCCGCCAGGGCAGGAGCCCTGTTCTCCGCGGCGGATGTGCCCCAGGAGCGTTTTGTGCTCGTGTCGGCCCCCATTGGTGATGGCACCAAAGGGCAGCTGAACATCTATGAGCAGCTCAATGGCAAGCGTCCTTGCTTTGCCATGAGTGGTTCCCAGCCAGCCAAGGTGGAGCCGATGTTGGCCAGCTTCGATTTCACGGGAATCTGCAACCGCTTCATTGATGCCAACGGCTACTCCCTGCGGATCGGTGACAACGATTTGGCCACCAGCTACCGCCTTTCGGTGATCCGCAAGGACAACGACAACTTGCTCATGGCCTTGCCCACCAAGGCTGGCGCCGGTCCTGAGATGGTGGTGGCCCGCACCCAGGGTCCGGGTACGGGCTTTACCCAGCTGGTGTTTGAGCCTGGTTGGGAGTTGAAGCGGCGGGCTTTTGGTCGTCGCCTACTCGGGCATGTGTACGTCTACCGGGCGATCGCACCTGCCGAGGCGATCGTGGCCGTGGAGGCCTCTCCGCCCCCATTGGTACCGGTGGCTCCCAAGAAGTAGGCCAAGGGGGGTGGAGGGCATGGTTGCTACATTGGCAAGCTCTGAGAACACTCCAGCGCTTCATGACCCAGGTCACCGTCGGCGAAAACGAAGGGATTGAGTCGGCCCTGCGTCGTTTCAAGCGCCAGGTGTCCAAGGCCGGCATCTTTGCTGACCTCAAGCGTCTGCGTCACCACGAAACTCCCGTTGAGAAGTACAAGCGCAAGGCCCAGCAGCGCCGTCGTCGCCGCTGATCCCTCTCGTTCAAAGCAATTGGTCGAAGGAGCGAAAGGTCAGGGCCTCGGCAATGGCTCTCGGACCGATTGTGTCTGTTCCTTCAAGGTCGCTGATGGTTTGGGCCACCCGCAGGAGTCGGTCCCCCGCTCGGGCGGAGAGTTGGCGCTGGTGAAGGGCCTGCTCCCACAGATCCAAGGCCTCTGCTGTGAGGTTCAACCGCGTTCGCAGGCAGGCTGAGCCCAGCTCCCCATTGCTGCAGCCCTTGGGGTTCCTACCCACCATTCGCTGCCGTGCTTGGGCCACCCGTTTTGCTACGACCGCAGTGGTTTCGGGCTTGGTGGCTGGGTCCATGGGCCTAAAACTTGCCCCCAGGTCGTGGCTGCTGGGCCGCCGCATCACCACCTGGAGATCCAGGCGATCGAGCAGGGGGCCCGAAAGTTTGGCCCAATAGCGCTTGCGGGCCCCCTCGCCGCATTGGCAAGGGCGATGGGGGTCGCCATGCCAGCCGCAGGGGCAGGGATTGCAGGCCGCCACCAAGGTGATCTGGCAGGGGAACAGGGTGCGGCGCCTGGACCGGTGAATCCAAACCGCCCCCTCTTCGAGCGGTTGACGCAACTGATCCAGCACGCTGCGGCGAAATTCCGCCAGCTCATCGAGAAACAGCACGCCGTGGTGGGCGAGCGATAGCTCCCCGGGACGGGGGATGGCACCGCCACCAATCAGGGCAGAGGCCGAACAGCTGTGGTGGGGGCTGCGAAAGGGGCGTTGCTGCACAAGCCCACCTCCTTCCACCAGAAGCCCCAGGATCGAGTGGACCCTGGTGATCTCGAGGGCTTCTTTGGCATTCAAGGGTGAGAGAAGTCCGGCAAGCCGCTGCGCCAACATGGTTTTGCCACTTCCGGGTGCCCCACACAGCAGGAGATGGTGCCCCCCGGCCGCGGCGATTTCGAGGGCCCGGCGCCCATGGGCTTGGCCGTGAACATCGCTCAGATCTGCCGGGCTGGCCGGCGCCGGGTTCGGGTTGAGCGGGGTGGGCTTGGGGTTTGCAGGCTGGGGGCTCGCAGGTTGGCGATTTGGAGGACGTTCGCTGTTGACGAGCAACCTGCCGGCCTTGAGCAGGGCTAGGGCGTCGCTGAGGTTTGGGGCTGGCCAGACCTCCAGCCCATCGACCAGCTGGGCTTCCCTGGCGTTGGCGGTCGGGACCACCAGGGCGCGGGCGCCCTGGTGCAGGGCTTGGAGGGCCAGGGAGAGCACACCCCGCACCGGCCGCAAGCTGCCGTCGAGCCCCAGTTCGCCGCAGCTCCACACCCCGCCGGTGGCTGCGGGGTTGAGTTGGCCACTGGCCACCAGTAGGGCCAAGGCGATGGGGAGGTCGAAGCCCGGCCCCTCTTTGCGCAGGTCGGCTGGGGCCAGGTTCACGATCACCCGGGTGAGGGGCACCTTCAGGCCGCTATGGCGCAGGGCCGAACGCACCCGCTCGCGGGATTCCTGCACGGCTGCGTCGGCCAGGCCCACCATGTGCAGCCCTGGCAATCCGGGGGCGAGGTCCACCTCCACCGTCACCTCTTGGGCTTCCAGCCCTTGGAGGGAGGCAGTGCTGCATCGTGCCAACATCAGGCCAAAGGGGTCGCTACAGCATGAGTGCCCTTCCTGTCCCACGTCCTTTGCCCCCGGTGCCATGGCCAGCGAGGCCCCCACTGACACGATCTTTGGCCGCATCTTGCGTGGCGAGATCCCCTGCGACCAGGTGTATGCCGATGACCTGTGCCTTGCTTTTCGAGATGTTCAGCCCCAGGCGCCGGTGCATGTGTTGGTGATTCCCCGGGAGCCCATCGCCCAGCTGTCCGAGGCCCAAGCCGGGCATCAGCACCTGCTGGGCCATCTCCTACTGGTCGCCGCCAAGGTGGCCAAGCAGGAGGGTCTTGAAGACTTCCGCACCGTGATCAACAGCGGCGCCGAGGCTGGTCAAACGGTATTCCACTTGCACGTGCATGTGATGGGCGGGCGGCCCCTGGCATGGCCCCCGGGTTGACAGCGAGAATGGTTGCAACAGAGCAGCCCCATGAGTCCCCTTTCGGCCTTCCGCAGCCAGCTCGGCAAGCTGCAGCGCCTGGCCCAGCCCTATTTCCTCCCCATTGAGGAGACCAACGCCTGGCAGTTCTTGTTGCTGTTGGGGGCTCTGTTGGCGGTGGTGGTGGGTGTCACCCTGCTGCTGCTGACAGCCGTGGTGGCGGCTACTGGGGCTTGGATTCCCGAGCTTCAGAGCCGTTTCCTCCCCGGGGTTCCCCAGCAAGTTGCCGCCATTTGGAAAGGGCCTTGGGGTCTTGCGGTGATGGTGTTTTTAGGAGCGGGCACGGCCGTTTTCGCCGCGTTTCGGAGCAGCCTGCGGCACCGGCGTTGGGTGCCCTGGCTGTTGCTTGGGGCCATCGCCCTTTTGGTGTTGGTGATTAATGCGATCAATGTGGGGATTAGCTATATCGCCCGCAATGTCGATAACGCCCTTGTCGCCTATGACCAGACGGGCTTTTGGAAGGTGGTGGCGGTCTATGCCTTCTGTCTGGTTTTGGCATTGCCCATTCGGGGCCTTCAGACCTATCTGATCCCCAAGCTGGGTCTGCTATGGCGCCAATGGCTCAGCGAGCGGCTGTTGGAGCGCTACATGTCGAATCGGGCCTACTACCTCATCAACCCCAACGATGAGACCGGCGGTGAAATTGATAACCCAGACCAGCGGATTACCCAGGATACTGCAAGTTTTACGGGCACGAGTTTGGAGGTGAGTGTGGGCATCATTGAGGCCCTCCTTACCTTTTTTAGCTTCATCATTATTCTGTGGACGATTAGCACGAATCTGGCTGGGATCCTGTTTGCCTATTCGGTTATTGGCACCGCACTCGTCGTCTTTATCAGTCGACGTCTTGTGGTGCTCAACAATGCCCAGCTAAGGCTTGAGGCGGATTTCCGCTACGGCATGGTTCATGTCCGTGATAATGCCGAGTCGATTGCCTTTTATCGGGGTGAGCAGCAGGAATCGAAGGAGGTGGTGCGTCGCCTGGGCAACGCGATAGCCAACTACGACCGCCTCATCCTCTGGACGGCGGCGATCAATGTGGTGAAGCGCTCCTACGACTACTTCTCGCGCTTCCTGCCCTGGCTGGTGATTGCACCGATCTACTTCGCAAAAGATGCCGATTTCGGGGTGTTTAGCCAGGCTGGAATCGCCTTTGCCCAGGTCTTTTCATCGTTGAGCTTCATTGTTGCCAACATCGAACAGTTGGCAGCCTTCTCCGCATCGATTAGCCGTCTGGAAGGCTTCCAGGGCAAGGTGGATGAGATCAATGGCAAGGCTGCTGCAACAGCACTGTCGGAGCAGGCAACGGCGTCAGCCTCGGGTCTGCCAGCAACTGAATCAATCCTGTTGCGCCATGCAGATTTGGTGCCGCCCCAGAGTGATCGCGTTCTGCTGCGCGACCTCAGCCTGGAGGTGAGCCAGCGCCAGCGGGTTCTGGTGGTGGGCCCATCGGGTTGCGGCAAAACCTCCTTCCTGCGGATGGTGAGTGGTCTTTGGCCTCCGGCTTCTGGCAGCGTCGAGCGGCCGCCCGTTGGCGAGCTGCTGTTCATTCCCCAGAAGCCCTACATGATTTTGGGCAGCCTGCGGGAGCAGCTCTGTTACCCCATGCCCAGTGATCGCTTCAGTGATGAGCAACTTCGCCATGTGCTGGAGCAGGTGCGGCTGGGCGAATTGGTGCAGCGCTATCCCGATCTGGAGATCAAACAGGACTGGCCCCGCCTGCTCTCCCTTGGGGAGCAGCAGCGCCTGGCCTTTGCTCGACTGCTGCTCAATTCCCCCCGTTTCGTGGTTCTTGATGAAGCCACCAGTGCCCTCGATGTGGCCACGGAGCGCCACCTCTACGGACTCCTTGCCGAGCGGGAGATGGCCTTTGTGAGCGTGGGTCACCGGCCTACGCTCACCGCTTTCCACGACACGGTGCTGGAGCTCGATGGCAGTGGCAGTTGGCAGCTGCTTCCAGCGGCCGGCTATGACGTGGGACGCCATGCCTGATTCCATGACAACCTCCCCCGATCCGGAGCCCCAGGCTCCTCCGTCCACGAGTGGGACAACCATTGCCACCACGAGCGCCACCACTGGCGATGTGCCGGCCTTCGGCTGGAGTGGTTATGCCGAGCGGGTGAATGGACGCTTCGCCATGGTGGGGTTTGTGGCGGTTTTGGCGATTGAGCTGATCGGCGGCGACACCTTTTTGCACTGGGCAGGCCTGGTTCCCTAGACCAGCGGTGGCCTAGGGCAGGGCGGGGGGCCTAGGGCAGGGAGATGAGATCGATTTGCCATAGCCCCCCACGGCTGACCTGAACGGCGAGTTCCTTGCCATCGGCCCGCATCGTGACCTGGCTTGGAACTCCGGGCGGTTGCATGGGAATCGGCTGCAAACTCATCAGCGATCGGCGGTAAAGAACGAGCTCGGTGCGCCCTTCCAGTTGCCTCACGAGGGCGAGCCTCTCGCCGCTGGTATCCACACCCACGCTGATCGGGTTGGCATCCCCTCGGTTGAGTCCCGGCTCCGGGACGGGGGCGTTGCGGGCCACATCCAGCAGG
>CAIYSK010000049.1 GCA_903928835.1 uncultured cyanobacterium | reverse complement strand
GGTTGGCCGATGCCTTCCAGGCTGAGAACGCCATCGACCTTCGGCGTGACCGCCAAGCCCTGCAGCGGCTGACCGAGGCAGCAGAAAAAGCTAAGCAAGAACTCTCTGGGGTGCTCAGCACCCCCATCTCCCTCCCCTTTATCGCCACGGGGCCGGATGGCCCCATGCATATCGAAACCAGCCTCGAGCGCCGAACCTTTGAATCCCTTTGCCCAGACCTGCTGGATCGTCTGCTAAGGCCGGTTCAAAGGGCCCTGCGGGATTCGGGACTGGCAGCCGATGACATCGACGATGTGGTGCTGGTGGGGGGCTCGAGCCGCATGCCCATGGTGCAAGAGATGGTGCGCACCCTGATCCCCCTGGAACCCTGCCAGTCGGTCAACCCCGATGAGGTAGTCGCCATCGGCGCAGCCGTGCAGGCCGGGATTCTCACCGGGGAACTGCGCGACTTGATGCTCAATGACGTCACCCCCCTATCCCTTGGCCTGGAAACCATTGGCGGGGTGATGAAGGTCTTGATCCCGCGCAACACCTCGATTCCAGTTCGCAAAAGCGACCTCTTCAGCACCTCAGAACCCAACCAGAATTCCGTAGAGATCCATGTGCTCCAAGGGGAGCGCCAGATGACGGAGGGTAATAAGTCGCTGGGTCGTTTCCGCCTCTCGGGCATTCCGCCGGCCCCCCGGGGCGTGCCCCAGGTGCAGGTGTCCTTCGACATCGATGCCAATGGCCTACTGCAGGTTTCCGCCACCGATCGCACCACCGGCCGCCAACAGAGCGTGACGATCCAAGGTGGTTCCAACCTCAGCGAAGAGGAGATCAACCAGTTGCTCCAGGAGGCGGAACAGAAAGCCACCGAAGACCGCCGCAAACGGGCGGAGGTGGACCGCAGCAACCGGGCCCAAACCCTGGTGGCCCAGGCAGAGCGCCGTCTGCGCGATGCATCCCTCGAGCTGGGTCCCTATGGGGCCGAACGGCAACAGCGCGCCGTCGAAATGGCGGTGCGGGAGGTTCAAGACCTCCTGGCCCTCAACTCCAAAGCTGAAAACGACCTGGCGGATCTGGACATGGCTGTCAGCCAATTGCAGGAAGCCCTGTTTGGACTCAACCGGCGCCTGATGACGGAACGCCGCTCCGAGCAAGGCCCCCTGCAAGGCCTGAAAAATACCCTGGGCTCCCTAAAAGACGAACTGTTCGCCGACGACGATTGGGACGACTGGAATCGTCCAGGCAATGATCCCTGGTCCATGCCTCCATCACGGTTTGGCGGTGAGTTCGATCGCCGCAATAGCTACGAACGCAACAGCTTCGACAACCCGCGTTACGAGCGCAGTCAAGCAATTGATGGGCCCACGGATAGGCCATCCCAGGGGTGGCAGGCGGCCCCAGATCAATGGCGCGAGCCCGCACCAGGCCAGTGGCGCGAACCCGCACCAGGCCAGTGGAGTGAAAAACAACCCAGCAGTGACGGCCGCTGGAACCGCTCAACGAACAGCCCAAGGACTGGCGCGGGACCAGCCCCACCAACGTCTTATGGGGATGACGACCCCTGGAGCGACAGGTGACATCGGTGACCCGCAGTCCAACCACCCAGGATTACTGGTCGGTGTTGGGGCTTTCCCCCGGTGCCGATGGCACAACTTTGAAACGGGCTTTTCGAACCCAGGCCAGGCTCTGGCATCCCGATCTCAACGCCAACGACCCCAGGGCTGAAGACCAATTCAAGTTGGTGAATGAGGCCTATGCGGTGCTCTCTGACCCGCTTAAACGACAGGCCTGGGAGGCTGCCAATGGAGACGTTTCCATGGGTACGGCGGCCGGCAGCGAGGCTGATCCCTTCGCCAGGGGCTTTCCTGATTTCGAGGATTACCTCGCCGAATTGTTTGGCGACCGCCGGGCCAAACGCCGGGAGCGAGAGAAGGTCTATGAACCTGATCGCATTGAGGATGGCCCCCCGGCTGGCCAGGTCGCCACGGCACCAGCTACGCCGCCGCCAGTGGCTGCCACCACCGATTTGGAATCCATGGTGGAGCTCACGCCTGAGCAGGCCCTCCAAGGAGAACGTATCGAGCTTGAACTTGCCAATGGCACCTGTATTGAGGTGTGGACCCCACCCTTCGCCGGGGATGGTTGGCGATTGAGACTGGAAGGCGTGGCCACGGGCGGGGCCGATCACTTTCTTCAGTTGCGGGTGCGTACCTCCGACGGGCTTCGAGTCGATGGGCTTCGCATTCTCTACAAGCTGGAACTCACGCCTGCTGAGGCGGCCCTGGGCTGCGGTGTTGTCGTGCCAACCCTTCGGGGTCCGGTAAAAATGACCGTTCCAGCGGGTTCCTCCAGCGGTCGCCTACTCCGCCTGCGGGGTCGTGGCTTGGAGTGGTCCGAGCAGCGCGGCGACCAGCTCGTTGAGATCAAAATCGTTGTTCCAGAGGAGCTCAGTGAGGCGGAGGTCGCCCTCTACCGCCGGCTCGAGGAGCTGGCCCATGGGGCTTAAGGCTCCAGACCGGTGAGAGACTGAAATCAACCTTGAGCCTCAATCGCGCCCCTATGTCGGTGCATGTCCTCCTTTTCGATTCCGGCAGCGACCAGGAGGGAATCCATTCGCTTGAGCTGAATGGCCGCACGGTGGTGCTGCTCTTTGAAGATCGCGATGACGCTGAGCGTTACGCCGGCCTGCTGGAAGCCCAGGACTGTCCCGGTCCAACGGTGGAACTCTTGGACCGTGAGGAAATGGAATTGTTTTGCATCCAGGCTGGCTATGAAGCTCGCTTTGTGCCGTCTGGCTTCCTGCCAGAAAGTGCTGAAGATCGCCTGTTCATCGCTCCCCCTGAGCGCAACATGGACGTGGCCAATTGGCAGGATTCGGACGACGGGACCAACCTTGTCGCTGGCCCCATGGCTGAACCAATCGAAAGCGCCGATCCAGAGCTTGAGGCCTTTCGCCGCCAGCTCGAGGGCCTGCTGTGAGCACGCCGTTGCATGGGGATCGCGGTCACTTGATGACGGAACAGCCCCACCCAGCCAGTGAAACCCTCGACCAGCTGGAGAGCCAAGCGTTGGTTGAGCTGTTTTTGCAGAACGACCTCGATGCCCAGCGCGCCGTCGAGGCCGCCGGCGATGCGCTGGCTGCGGCCATCGACCAGGTAGCCGCCAGGCTCAGCAAGGGGGGCCGCCTGTTTTACCTGGGTGCAGGCACCTCGGGGCGGCTTGGGGTGTTGGATGCGGCCGAGTGCCCCCCCACCTTTTGCAGCCCACCGGAGATGGTACAAGGCGTTCTTGCCGGTGGGGCTGCTGCTTTATTGCGCAGCTCTGAGGGCCTGGAAGATTTGGCTGAGGCGGGGGTTGCTGACCTGGAAGAACGGGGCTTTTGCCAGGCTGATTGCCTCGTTGGCATTGCCGCAGGCGGAACCACCCCCTACGTGGTGGGGGCGTTGAACCATGCTCTATCCCTCGGTGCCTTGGCTATTGCCATGGCCTGTGTTCCCACGGAACAGGCAGCCATGCCCTGCGCCATCAACATTCGACTGCTCACCGGGCCTGAATTGCTCGCCGGCTCGACCCGGCTCAAGGCAGGTACGGCCACCAAGATGGCGCTGAATATCTTGTCGACCGGCGTGATGGTGCGACTCGGCAAGGTTTACGGAAACCGCATGGTGGATGTGGCGGTGACCAACGCCAAACTCGAGGACCGGGCGTTGCGAATCCTGCGAGATCTGGCGGGTGTGGCCAGGGAACCGGGTCGAGACCTGCTGCACAGGGCCCAAGGGTCGGTGAAATTGGCTCTACTGATGGCTGCAACCCAGTTGGATGCGGTGGCAGCGACAGACAAACTGCGCCAGTTCGGACCCAGCCTTCGCCACACCCTGGAGGCCTGCGGCGCCTCCCTCAACGCCAACCCCTAGGGAAGGGCTCAAGGAATGGGCCCTAGCGAAAGCTCCCCCAATAGGGGGCGGTAAAGAGGTTGGTCCTGCGGCGGGTGCTGGCAGGAACCTCCTCTTTGGGGGTCATCAGCGCATGGCGCAGGGCATGGTGGGCCCCACTGGGAATGCGATGGGCGGCGAGGCGATCGGCGGTCATGCGCACGATCTGCTGGGCCAGGGCCGCATTAGCCCGGAGGTTATCGATCACCATCTCCACGGTGACACTGGCGTGTTCCTGGTGCCAGCAGTCGTAGTCGGTGGCCATGGCCAGGGTGCTGTAGGCGATTTCCGCTTCCCGGGCGAGGCGAGCCTCGGTGTGATTCGTCATGCCGATCACGGAACAGCCCCAGCTTCGGTAGAGCTCCGATTCAGCCCGGCTTGAGAAGGCAGGGCCCTCCATGCAGAGGTAGGTGCCGCCCCGATGCAAGGTGCGGCCCTCTGGCATCAGGCTCTCGCCCACATCACAGAGCAGCCGGCTCAGCACGGGGCAAAAGGGATCGGCAAAGCCCACGTGGGCCACGAGTCCATCCCCAAAAAGGGTGTTTGGTCGTTGGTGGGTTCGATCGATGAACTGATCCGGCACCACCATGTCCAGCGGGCGAACATGCTCCTGCAGGGAGCCCACCGCAGACACCGACAGGATCCAGCGCACCCCCAGCGAGCGCAACGCCCAAATATTGGCCTGATAGGGAACCTCACTGGGCGTGAAGCTGTGGTGGCGGCCATGGCGGGCCAGAAACACCACCTCCAGCCCACCGATGCGGCCTAAGCGCAGGGCATCCGAGGGTTTGCCATAGGGAGTCTTGATCTTGAGCTTGCG
>CAIYSK010000048.1 GCA_903928835.1 uncultured cyanobacterium | reverse complement strand
CGTCGCGGTGCGCGCGGTGGGCACGGGGTGCCACCACCAGTGGTCGCAGCCTGTCGGGGACCAGCATCAGCGCGAGCACCCCAAGCAGCACACCGCCCAGCAACCCAGTCCCCATCCGCTTCAGCACGCTCCAGTGGATGACGCCCTCCCCCCGCGAAACCTGCCACGCGTTCTGGGCGAGCGCCAGCGTGTTCACAAGGCCGATGCCGCTGGAGCCAGGGATCACCTGCGTGAGCACCGGGGCTGCAATCATCCCAAAGCCCAGACCACTGAAGCCCTGCACCCATGCAGAAAGAAGCACCGCCATCGCAAGTAGCGCGTAGCTCAACACGCCGTGGTCTGCCACAGCCCCAGGGCCAAGCGGCGGGAAGGTGATCCAGTTCCATGCAAGCAGCTTCCATGCGGGCATTGCCGGTAAGGGCAATCATGGCCGCAGTGCCACGGTCTGTCCATGTCGAAGCACCTGTCTCCGCCTGTTGCCGCCCTAGCTGATCAGGGCATCCGCTGGGTGGCGATCACCTGGGTGAACCATGCTGGTGCGCCCCTGGTGAAGGTGGTACCTCTGGCCACCTTCGATGCGGCAGCTGCGGTGGGGGTGGGCTTTTCGCCCGTGTCGGATGCCTTCCGCGCCGATGGTGCCATTGATCCAGCCCATCGCCTGGCCCGCCCCGATGGGGATCTGCGTCTGCGGGCCGATGCCGCTTCCCTGGCGTTGTTGGAGCCCGACAGTGGCTGGGCCTGGGCGCCCGGAGAACGCTTTGAACGCAACGGGGCGCCCTACGCGGGGGATCAGCGGCACAGTTGCCGCCAGCAGCAGGAGCAGCTTCACCTTGCCGGCCTGGAGCTGCGGGCGGGCTTCGAACTGGAGTGGCTGGTGGCAGTCCCCGATCCCAATGGCCAGCCGGTGCCGGCCATCCTTGGTGGTCCCTATGGAGCCGATCGGCTGGTCGAGGGACTCGACTACGCCACAGCGTTGCTCGGGGCGCTGGATGCCGCCGGCCTCCCCTGGCTGCAGTTTCATCCCGAATACGGCGCTGGCCAGTTCGAGTTGTCGCTGGCGCCGGGCTCAGCGCTGGAAGCGGCTGATCGGCTGGTGCTGGCCAGGCTGCTGATTCAGCGGGTGACGCGCCGTTTTGGTGGGCAGTTCAATTGGCGCTGCAGCTTCAGCCCTAAGCCCAGCATGGAGCGGGTGGGGAATGGGGGCCATCTGCATCTGAGCGTCCAACGCCAGGGGCTGGCACTGCTCCAGGGCGGCGACGGCCCCGGGGGCCTCACCAGTGCTGGCGGTGGAATTCTGGCTGCACTGCTGGAGGAGCTCCCGGCCTTGCTGGCGCTGGCCTGCCCTCTTGAGATCTCCTATCAGCGCCTGGCACCGGGGACCTGGGCTGCGCCCTTTCAGGTTTGGGGGATTGAAAACCGCGAGGCAGCTCTAAGGCTTATTCCCCACGACACCAATGGCGCTGCTGCCCACTTAGAGCTCAAGGTGGTGGATCTGGCCAACAATCCCTATCTGCTGCTGGCGGCCGTTCAGGCGGTGGTGCTGGCGAGTTTGGAAGCAAAGCGGCCCCTGCCGCCTCCGGTGACGGGTGATCCAGCCCTGCTGCAATCCCCCACTGTTCAGAGACTGCCTTCCTGCTTGGCGGAAGCCTCAACGGCCTTCGCTGCCAGCACCTTGCTACGCCAAGCCTTTGGAGAAGAGCTTCATGGGTCGCTGCTCGACAGCCAGGCGGCCGAGGTGCGTCGCTGCGCTGGCCTCAGAAATGCTGCTCTGATCACGGCGAATGCCTGGTGGCCTCTGATTGGAGGGCTTGGTTGATCTATTCCGTGCTGCAGCGGCAACACCCGCGGTGCGCAGGTTGCGAATGATCTGTACTCCTTCGGAGAAGCCTTCGGCTACGGGGTTGTGGGGTTTGCATGTGATGGGCCTTCTCCTGGCGAATTCTGGTCAGCAGGGAAGCTCTCACAAGAACTGGACCAGCAAAGGTGTATCTCGTCAGGGGCATTCAGCGCAGCGCTTCCCGGCGAGCACCCCGCGATAATGGTGCATCCAAGAGCAAGCCAGAGTCTTGACCCCAGCTCAGAACCCAACTGACACCCTCGTGTCATTCTTTGCCGCCCTAGATCACTTGAATGCTGGGGCGATGGAGGCGTGCTGCAGCGATGGGGTCACGCTGGTTGATGAAATCAGCCGCTGCTGGTTAAGGGGGCGTGCTGAGGTTGAGGCCTACCTTCACAAAACCCTCGCTGCTAGCGAAAGCGTGGAATCCCGACTGGGGGATATCCACTGCCAGCAGCAGGATAAAATCGCCTGGATTACGGCCTGGCTGGAGCAGACTTATTCCTTTAATGGCAAGCAGCAAACCATCACTGCTCCCACCACGGCGGTGTTGCAACTTGAAGCCGGTGAATGGAAGCTGGTACTACTCCATTCCCTGCCCTTGGCGGATGAAACCTGATAGGAGACGGGCCAAATCTTCTATTTTAGAAATAATCGGCGAAGAACTTAATGGTCAAATCACAAGCTCGAAACAATCCGGAAAATACAGTGCAATGCTGTATTTTCCGGTCTAAAGTTTAATTTGGCTTAAAAGAAAAAAGTCAAGCCCTAGGAAAGCCAAGCTTCAAAAGCCACCAACGCAATTAAGCCCAACGACACCAATTGGAAACGCTGATCAATCCGATCTAGACCCACCTGAACAGCAGCCTTCTGATCATCGCTCGCAAGCGAATAGCGATTCGAAGACCAGGCAAACAGGATGAACAAACCAATGCAAATCAGGTAGGCCACAGCATAAAGCTTGTCGAGATAGGAAAGATACGGAGTTTGTGGCAAACCAGCCGAATAGCCCTGCTGGAGAAAGACCAGCGTAAGCAAAGCTGTTGTAGGAATTGCCAACCGCACATCACCAAGGGAACTGTCCAGGTAGGGGGAAATCAACACGACCAGCACAATGATGGCCAGTGGCAGTACATATTTGATAAAGCCAGGCCAGAAGCTGCTGCGATAATTGAAGAGGCACTGGACCTGGCTGATCCGCACCAAACGATTCAAGCCATAGTCAGTGCGATAGGTGCGCACCACGGGCGCCAACGTGGCAGAGATAAGAGAATAGCCATCAAGGCTGGCATCTTCACCAATAATTCCCCTTTGATTGCGCTCAGGTACGAGCAACAGCGGCCGGCCATCGATCACGGAATGGGCCGGCACCACCTGCAGCACGATCGGCAATTGCAAGGAGCCGAATGGATACTTGCGTAAATCAATCTTCCGCACATCGAAAAGGCTAGAAAAGCGAAAACTCTGATACCAAGTTCCATCAGGTCTCTGCTCAGGTTGGCTGAAGTCAGGCACCACTTCTGAATTCCAATCCTCAACCTGATTCATAAAATCCACAACCGCTAATGGATCAAGATGTTCTCGCTGCATCCACACCTGCACCGTATTGGGCCACTCCAACCAAAAGCGACCATCTACGAAGTAGGTCTTTTGTGCAAGCGACAATTCATAGATCGAATCGGCATGCACGCCCACCTTCATCACGATCCCCTGGCGCTGGAGATGGGGAAAGGCAGCCAGGGGTTGAATAATCGGCCCTTGAGCCCGCTGCATGGCCCAGGGCATGCCCATCCCCTCGCCACCCTGGATCTCCATGCGATGCAAGGGCATGCACACCAAGTTGACCATGCTGCTGAAAGGGGCCCATGCCATCACAAGCGCAAGCAATCCCGCCAATAGCCCCGGCACAAACCAGCGGCCGAAGCGATCGGTGCCAGGGAGATGGGGCATCGCAGCTAAAACCTGATCGCCCCAGGTTGGCACCGCAAGCGCGACAGCCAAGCGAACTACACGGATCGAAGCCCCGCCAGGCGTCAGCGCCAATCAGCCGCCTTTGCAGACCTACCCAGATCAGGGCTTGCGCGCACAACCCAATCAAGCCCACAAGCCCAGTGGCCTATGGCCACTGGGCTACCCGGCCCCCACTGCATTGGCGTGATAGCGGGGCTTCAAGTAATTCTGTAGCGAAGCATCTGGGAAAGAGCATCTCCTGACAACAGCTTGGCCCCAAGACTGATAGCAAACAAGGGCCAACTCCAAATATTTCCTAGGAACAAAAAACAGGCCGTATCCACCGGCGCACTGAAGGCCACGGAGATGAGGACCCTATCAGCAAAGGGCCGGTGGGTGAGGCTATAAATCAGCCAATCAATCGACTCACTGACAAGAAAGGCCAAGGCACTGGCCAATGCAAATCGCGCAAGACCAACACCCCTCCGACCACCAACGACCACCAACGACCACAACCAATCGAGCTGGGGAGAAAGGGAAAAACCCATCCGGCCAGACTAGGAGTCGTGGGAGGTCTGGCCCTAGCGGACCCCCTACCCCTCCCCTAGATCCAGCAATCGTTTCCATGGTGACCACTGCTCTATCGCTGGCCGCCATCCTGGTGGTGGGCATGGCCTTGGCGTTAAGCAAGTTCTGCTTTGTAGTCACGGTGCTTGGGGTGCGCAGCGGCAACTTGTCCCCCGCCCGTTGCGTCGTGGGACTCAGTTTCTTAATCGCCATCTCCTTGCTGGCGCTGGCCCAATGGCGGGGCGGCGAAACCATGCCCATCTACAACCCGCATCTGGCGGTGGTCTTCGGGGGCCTGGTGTTTGGCCTCGCCGCTCGGTCGAATGGCGGCTGCTTTGTCGGCACCATCAACGGCCTTTGCAAGGGCGAAGCGGGTCGTCTGTTGACCATCGCAGGCTGGGTTCTCGGCTATGCCCTGTTGCGCAGGTCTCCCATTCCTGGCCACCACCAAACGCCCCTAGAGGTGGGACTGGTGCTGGGGGGGCTTGGAGCCTGCCTACTGGTGCTCAACCGCAGGGCCAGGCGCCAGCATCAATGCTTTTTACCCAACCCCAAAGAGCCCAACCTCCAGGGGGGGGTGGCCTGGGCCTTGATGCTCACCACCGGCATCCTTGTGGGCCTGTTGCACCACAGCGACCTGCCATGGACCCCATCCAACTTGGCGCGGGCCTTGGGCGACAGCCTTAGGGGGATACCCCTTGGACACCTGTGGGCCTATGCCCTTCTGACCCCCCTGGGCATGGCGCTGGTGCACGGGCTACGGGGCGACTTTTCCCCGGTGCCGATTCGAAGGCGAGATCTCCGACTGCTACCCATCGGGATGCTCATGGCCATGGGCAGTGTCTGGGGCATGGGTGCCAACGACACCTACCTGTTTCGCTCTCTGCCCCTGGGCTCCATGCATGCCGCTCTGGGTCTAACAGCCATGGCGGCAGGCATTCTGTTGGGCGATTGGTTAGGCACCATCTCCCCCATCAGGCATCCCAGGACACCAACTCCCCCGTGACGGCTCCTTCATACTGAAATCCCCTGTTGGGACCCAGTGGGCCAGCAAACCGTCCAGGCCTACATCGAGGAGGTGCCTCGCTGGCAAGACGGTGCACAGTTGGCGGGCCCACCCCTCTCCAGCATGCAGTGGCTGGTGTGGTCGCTGGCAACGGCGGGCAAATTTTTTGAGGGGCTGATCGTGTTCATGGGCGGCATCGCCCTGCCCCTGGTGAGCGAGCAGTTCGACATGAGCGCCACCGATCGCGGCTTTGTGACCGCCGCCACCTTGTTCGGGATCATGATCGGCGCCCTCGCCCTGGGCGGCCTGGCCGATCGCTTCGGCCGCAAGCCGGTGTTCATCGCCGAAATGGTGTTGCTGCTGATTGGCCTGGTGGCAGCAGCCTTTAGCCCCAATACCCCCTGGCTGGTGGGCTGCCTGTTTGTGATCGGCCT
>CAIYSK010000047.1 GCA_903928835.1 uncultured cyanobacterium | reverse complement strand
CGATGGGTGCCCTGGTGGGCACGCGTTTGCTGGTGGCAACCCTGATGGGCTCCCTTGCCGCCATCACCGCCGGTCGCCAACGCAGCCGAGCTGAACTCTTGCAACTGGCGGTGGTACTCCCCAGTGGCGCCCTGGCGCTGCAATGGCTGCTGCTGCAAAGCCGCAGCCCCATCGCCCAGGTGGATCTGCTCAGCGAAGCCCTATTGCTGGGAGGCCTGTTGATGGGTGGGCTGTTGGTGGCGCCCCTGATCGAAACCTTTTTCGGTCTCCTGACCCGGGCCAGGCTGCTGGAACTGGCCGACCTGGAACGTCCGCTGCTGCGCCGCCTGTCGTGCGAGGCCCCTGGAACCTTCGAGCACACCTTGATGATTGCGGGGCTGGCTGAAGAAGGGGCCCGGGCCATCGGCGCCGATGTGGACCTGGTGCGCACCGGCTCCCTCTACCACGATGTCGGCAAATTGCATGCGCCCCAATGGTTCATCGAAAACCAGGGGGAAGGCATCAACCCCCACGACAAGCTCGATGATCCCTTCGGCAGTGCGGCAATCCTGCAAGCCCATGTGGATGAAGGCCTGAAATTGGCCCGGCGCTATCGCCTACCCAAACCCCTCGCCGACTTCATCCCCGAACATCAGGGCACTTTGAAGATGGGCTATTTCCTGCACCAGGCCAGGGAGAGGGATGCGAGCACCAGCGAAGCCAGCTTCCGCTACCGCGGACCCACCCCCCGGAGCCGCGAAACCGGGATCTTGATGCTGGCCGATGGCTGTGAAGCGGCCCTGCGCTCCCTTCCCCCGGGCACCAGCGAAGCCGAGGCCAAAGCCATGGTGCAGCGCATCGTGGAGGCCCGTCAAAACGACGGTCAATTGGTAAGTAGCGGCATCGGCAGGGCCGAACTAGAGCTCCTAATCCGGGCCTTTGTACGGGTCTGGAAACGCATGCGCCATCGCCGCATTCCCTATCCAATCCCCGCTCGCAAAGCATTTAGCGCCTAGTTGCCCCATTGCTAGAGCCCACCCGCCTCGATCCAAAGGCTCGCTCCCCCAAGCGCACCAGACAAAAGCCCCCTACCAAGGCCAGCAAACCGCCCACCAAGCTGACCAACAGAACGCCTATTGCATCGTGGCCCTGGCCATGGCTAAAGGCATGGGCCAACTCCAGCATCCAGGAGCTAAAGGTGGTG
The DNA here is from genome assembly GCA_903928835.1 of uncultured cyanobacterium. Classification (GTDB taxonomy): domain Bacteria; phylum Cyanobacteriota; class Cyanobacteriia; order PCC-6307; family Cyanobiaceae; genus Cyanobium_A. Next base: position 9,150 of record CAIYSK010000047.1, on the reverse strand, counting down.
AGGGAGCCACAAAAACCAATCGCGGCCAACAAGGTCAGCCGCGGGCGTGGGGGCCGAATCGCGATTACCAGGCCCATACAAAAACAGCCCAGCAAATTGGCGATTAAGTCCGACTCTGCAGCAACCTGTAAGCCACCCACCCAGTGATCTCCCACCGACTCCAGCTGCCAACGCAGGAGAGCACCTGGGATCGCTCCAGCCCCCACAAGGGCAATTTCCCTCACCTCCATCGCCATGGCTGACCCCGTCAAGGCGGAACGGTTCATGGCTGCCCCCCAGTCGCCAAGCCCATGGCCATGGCGATCAAGCCGCCCAGCACCGACCCTCCCCCCAGCAGCACCGACTCACCCCAACGGCGCTCGCGCAACACCACAAACAACTCAGCCATGAAGGTGGAAAAGGTACTGAAACTGCCTAAGAAGCCTGTGCCAAGAAGCAACAGGGCCTGGGAGGGCGCAGGCCCACAGCTCTGCTCCAGGCCCACCAGCAACCCCAAACAGAAACAAGCAACCAGGTTGACGCCAAAGGTGCCCCAGTGCTTGCGGGGAATCATCGGCTCTAAATGGTTAACCACCCGAAAGCGCAACCAGGCCCCAGGCACCGCGCCCATGGCAACCAGCACAGCTTCGTTCGCCATCAAACCTGGCTCCTCTGCCGCAGAACAGCTTGAATTGTGCTCTCCAGGACAATCCCTGCGGGCAGCAGAGTCACGCCATTCGCGACGATCAAGGGGCCGTCATAGCTCAGCAGGCCGTAGTTGCCCAAGAGGGCAATGCGATTGGAGAACCGGCCATAAATCCGCAGCGAAATCCATGGGGCATCCATGCTCCGCAAGGTTTTTAACGGCTGGGGAAAGAAACTCAAGGTGGTGAGGCTGGCGGCGACATAGCCCAGCACCAGAACCCCAGACGACACTCCCGGAAGGATCGCTACTGGGAGCAAAACGGCTCCATCGATGAAGAAATCACACGCCTCTCAGCATGCAGTGCGCAACGGCCCATAGCCAAATGGTCACACCGCAGCCAGGATCAAAGGGTTCTGCTGCGGCCCAGCGCAAGCTCGGTCATCCTGCTTGTTATGGCATCAGCCCAAGAACGCTCCCAAACCCTGCCAGAGATGCCCGATTGGGCCCCTTGGCTCCAAGCTGGTCTTACCGCCTTGCTGGCGGTGCTGTTTGTGGTGATGGTTGGCAAAATGCGCCAGCAGAGCAGCCACATCCGCGGCCTGCAGGATCGGGTGCAAGGCCTAGAAAACAGCCGGGCCCTCGAGCGCACCAGCGGCTTGGAACAGCAACTGCGGACCACCGTGGAACGCCTGCAAGTGGTGGAGCGCTCCAACGCCCATCTGCAGGCCCTCAGCAGCGATAACAAACGGCTAAGCGATCAGCTGCGTGAATTTCGCTCAACAGGCACCAAACCGTCCCCAGACGACGACTTGCCGCCCCTATTGCCACCTGTAAAGCCTTAACCCGTCAAGCACTAGCCCTTCACCGCGTCGCCGCTGGCACTCGGCAAGATGTAGCGCTGCAGGCCGATAAAGATCACCAGCACCGGCAAGATCGAAACCACCGAGCCTGCGGCAACCAGCCTCCAATCGAGGGAAAAACTGCTCGCCAACTGCTGTAAACCCAAGGGCAGCGTGTACAGCTTGGGGTCATCCAAGATCACCAGAGGCCAGAGGAAATCACTCCAGGTCCCAATGAACACAAACATCGCCAGGGTGATCAGATCCGCCCGGGCAGCGGGAAGCATCACGTTCCACCACTCCCCGATCGGACTGCAGCCATCACTGCGGGCGGCTTCCTCAAGCTCCACAGGCACCCCAAGGAAACTCTGGCGCAGCAAGAAGATGCCAAAGGCGGTGGCCGCCTGGGGAATGATGAGGGCCCAAAGGGTATTTCTTAGGCCGACCTGCACCATTAACAGGTACAGGGGAATCATCACCACCTGAAACGGAATCAAAATGGTGGCCACCACCAGGGCCAGCACCAACCCCCTTCCGGCGAAACGCATCCTGGCCAAGGGATAGGCCGCCAGTGAGCAAAAAACAAGATTGGCTATCACCGCCAATCCACTCACGATGGTGCTGTTAAGCAGGTAGGTGAGCATCGGGTTCTCCCGAAACAACCGGCCATAGGCCTCCAAGCTGGGGTGGGAGGGCAACAGGGCCGGCGGGCTGGTGAAGATGTTTTCAGCAGGCCCCTTGAGCGACGTGCTCACCAGCCACAGCAACGGCACCAACATCGCCAGGGCCAACAACAACAGAAGACCCAGCTGCAGGGCGTTGGTACCCAGGGCGCGGGAACGGCTCTTCAAACCCTAGGCCGCTCCGCCAGAAGCAGATCGCCCCCAGCTGGCAAGGGGGTCTTCTGGGGATGGAGGGGCTGCACTGCTGTTCCCGCAATCAACCGATTGAGAGCATTCACAAACGCCTGGGCCGCCGCCACAACGATATCGGGATCGGCGGCATGGCCGGAATACAGCACCCCCTGGTGGCGCAGGCGAATGGTGACATCGCCCATGGCATCAATGCCTTCGGTGACACTTTTCACCGAAAACTCCACCAGCTCATTGGGCACCTGGGCAAGACGATTCAAGGCCTGACAGACGGCGTCCACAGGTCCTGCTCCTATTGCGGCCTGGGTCATTTCAGCGCCGTCCTTGGTGGTGAGGGTCACCGTGGCGGTGGGCTGGAGGTTGGTGCCGCAACTCACCTGCACGCTCTTCAGGGAAAAGCGCGGTTCAGCCTGCTGCTGCACCTGCTCGCTCACGATTGCCTCGAGATCGCGGTCACTGATCTCCCGTTTGCGGTCGGCCAGCTCCTTGAAGCGGGCAAAGGCATCATCGAGGTCTTCGCGCTCCAGGGTGTAACCAAGATCCTCAAGGCGGGAGCGAAAGGCACTGCGACCCGAGAGCTTGCCCAGCGAGATGCGGTTGTCCGCAAGGCCAACCGTACGGGCATCAATGATTTCGTAGGTAAGGCGGTTCTTGAGCACGCCGTCCTGGTGAATGCCCGATTCATGGGCAAAGGCGTTGGCTCCCACAATCGCCTTGTTGGGCTGGACCGCCATGCCGGTGAGGTTGGACACCAGCCGGGAGGTTTTGGTGATTTCCTCGGTGCGCACCCCAGTCAGAGGCTGGGTGCTTTCGGCCGGGAAGCCCAGGAAAGGGTTGAAATAACTCCGACGCACATGCAAGGCCATCACCAACTCCTCGAGGGAGGCGTTCCCGGCCCGCTCACCGATGCCATTGATGGTGCACTCGAGCTGGCGGGCTCCGTTTTTGACGGCCTCAAGGAAATTGGCCACCGCCAAGCCCAGGTCGTTGTGACCATGCACGGAAATCACGGCCTGGTCGATGTTCGGCACGTTGGCGTTGATGCCAGCAATCAGCGCCCCAAACTCCGCCGGGGTGGCGTAGCCGACGGTGTCGGGAATGTTGATGGTGGTGGCACCGGCTGCGATGGCCGCTTCAATCACCTGGTTCATGAATTCAGGATCACTGCGGCCGGCGTCTTCGCAGGAGAACTCGACATCGTCGACCAAGGAGCGGGCGTAGGCCACCATCTCGGAGGTGATCGCCAACACCTCCTCGCGGGTTTTGCGCAGTTTGTGCTCGAGGTGGATGTCGCTCGTGGCAATAAAGGTGTGGATGCGGCGATTCGCCGCGGGGGCCACCGCGTCGGCACAAGCCTTGATATCGCCCCGGGCTGCCCTGGCCAGGCCACAGATGACGGGTCCATCGGCACTGCCAACCACCTGAGCGATGCGCTGGACAGCGTTGAAATCCCCAGGACTGGCGAAGGGAAAACCGGCCTCGATAATGTCCACGCCCAGCCGGGCGAGCTGCTGGGCGATCGCCAACTTCTCCTCGAGGTTCAAGCTCGCGCCAGGCGATTGCTCGCCGTCGCGCAGGGTGGTGTCGAAGATCAATACCCGGCCGGGATCGCGGGCCATACAGGCGCCTCTAAGCGGAATGACTATGAGTTAGCCCCATTCTAGGGGGTGGGGCCCTGGAAAGCCCAAGTGATCCATGAAGGCCCCTAGCGACTTCTTAAAAACACCGGCTCTTGGATCGCTTCGGCCTTCTCGAGATGGATCTTCAGCTCGGAAAGATCCCAAAAGCGATCGACGGCATTGCGCAGCTCCCGGGCCGCCATGCCCTCGGTGCCAATCAAGGTGATCCGTATCCCTTTAGCCCGCAACACCTCCACCAACCGTTCCAGATCCCGACTGCCGCTCAAGAGCCATACCTCGTCGCTGCGATCAGCCACGGCCATCAAATCCAGGGCAATCTCCACATCGAGATTGGCCCGGCCGAATTGGCGCTGATCCCCATCCCCTAGCTCGCGCAAAGGCTTGGTTCGAACCGTGAACCCCAAGCCGGTGAGGGCATCGCGAAACGGGCGTTGGTCGGTGGTGTCCTTGAGGCCCGCATACCAAAAAGCACTGCCCAACTCCAGGCCGTCCTGGGCCTGGGCAAAGGCGAGCAACCGCCGGGGATCAAAGAACCAGCCCAACTTCTGCTGGGCATAAAACATCCCGTGGCCATCGACAGCCAGGGTCAGCTGCCATGGGGGCTGGGGACTCCGGGCCTGGGACTTGGGCATTAGCGCCAGCCTAGAAGCTTCCCCTAGAGTGGGCAAAGCGCGGGATGACCATGGCCGCAGGCGATCTGGCCTTGGGAAACCTCGCGGTCGTGCTGCACGCGCACCTTCCCTACGTGCGCAGCAGCGAACCCGGTTCTCTCGAAGAAGACTGGTACTTCCAAGCCCTTCAGGAGTGCTATCTGCCCCTGTTGGCGATGCTGGAAACGGCGGCGGCTGACCGCCACCAGCGGCCCCGACTCACCCTGGGCCTTTCCCCAACCCTCCTCTCCCTGCTGGGCGATGGGGAGCTCAATGGGCGCTTCTTGGCCTGGCTGCAGCAGCGGCAAGAGCTTTTGGCCCAAGCCCCAGCCAACCACCAAGCGGCTGCGGCCCATCTGCTGCGCCAACTCCAGGGAATCGCGCGGCAATGGCAGCGCTGCCAGGGGCAATTAATCCCCCGCTTTCGGCGCCTGCAAAACCTTGGGGTGCTCGATCTGATCACCTGCGCCGCAACCCACGGATACCTGCCCCTCCTGCGTCAGGTGCCCGAGGCCGTGCGCGCCCAAGTGCGCACGGCCATTGCCGAGCATGAACGCCAACTCGGTGAACGACCCCTGGGGATTTGGCTACCGGAATGCGCCTACTACGAGGGCCTCGACCAGATCCTTGTCGACAACGGTCTGCGCTACTCGGTGCTTGATGGCCATGGCCTCCTCCATGCCCTGCCGCGGCCCCGCTATGGGGTATTTGCACCGATCTGCTCCCCAGGGGGAGTGGCCTTCTTTGGCCGGGACGGCAGTTCCACCCTGCCGGTGTGGAGTGCCCGCGATGGCTACCCCGGCGATGGGGCCTATCGGGAATTCCACCGCGATCTCGGCTGGGATCTGCCGGAAGAGGAGTTGGCGAGCCGCGGCATCCCCTGCCGGCGCCCCCTTGGCCTCAAGCTGCACCGGGTCACGGCCCAGGGGTGTCCCTTGGAAGAGAAGCAGGCCTACGACCCCGCCGCCGCCAGCGGCAAAGCCGAAGAGCATGCGGCGGCCTATCTGGCGGGCCGGGCCGAGGAACTGGGCGGATTGGCGAGGGCCATGGACCAATCGCCCCTGCTGGTCGCCCCGTTTGACGCCGAGCTCTTTGGCCATTGGTGGTTTGAAGGCCCCCAATTTCTTGCCGCCCTGTTTCGCCAAGCCGCCTCCCATGGCGTGCACCTGGTGACCCTGAAGGAATGCCTGGCCTCTGGGGCTTCGGTCCAGGTCTGCAGGCCCTCACCCAGCAGCTGGGGCCAGGGGGGATACCACGACTACTGGCTCAACGACAGCAACGCCTGGGTGGTGGCGGAATGGCAACGGGCCTCCACCGCCATGGTGCACCGGGTGAATCGGGGGGTTGGCAGTGCTGGGCAACGCCAACACCTCACCCAGGCCGGCCGTGAATTGCTTTTGGCCCAGAGCTCAGACTGGAGTTTCATCCTGAGGGCCGGCACCACCACCGACCTGGCCCGGGAACGGATCGAGCGCCACCTGGATCGCTTCTGGCGGCTGATGGACGCCATCGACAACGGCACCCCATTACCGGATGAATGGCTCGGGGCCGTGGCCGAAGAGGACGGACTCTTTCCCCTGCTCAATGCGGCCGATTGGGTGAGCACCCCTTAGGACCTGGGAAACCCATTCACCTAGGGATTGAGCAGCTTCCCCAGCAGGGCAAGTTCGCGGCCCTGCTGTTGCATCAAGCCCCAGCGCACGCTCCAGGGCGCAGTAGCAAACAGGCGCAGCATCGCCAGCACCAGGTCCGGCAGGCTCAAGGTATTGGTGAGGAATCCATACCACTGCTCCTGGGGCAGGGCAAAGAAGGTGGCGAAAAACTGGCGCAGCTGGGCGGATGGATACCGCATCAACTTCTCCAAGCCAAAGCAGTAGAGGGCATGCTTGCGGCGCAGCTCCAAGGGCCAAAGGGCCTGCCACGCCATCGCCGCCACCGCCGGGCTCGTCAGCGCCGGATCGCCCAATCCCTGGGCGATCGCATCGGCAAGGGCGGGGGCCCGGCGCAGCAAGGAGCCCACCATGTAGCCCGAAGCCGGGTGCACCATGCTGGCGGCACCGCCAAATCCCACCACCTGCTGGCTGAGATCTGGCAAGGGCAGGTTCATCGGGAACAGGCAAAACTCCTCGTGCTCCACCTGCTCCACCTGGATGCCGCCATGGGCCAGGCGCAGGTGTAGCCGATCTTTGAGCACCTCAAAGGGCACGGGAGGAGCCAGGGCCAGGGAGGTTTCTTCCACAAAGAACAGGCCATCACCCAGATCCATCGCATAGAGGAAGGTGGGGGCACCGGCTTGGCCTTCCCCCTCCCCCAGGTGGTCGCTGCGGTAGTCCATCAACACGAATTGCCCGTTCTGCACAGGCGGCGCACTAAAGCGACCCACCACGCCATAGGCCGCCTGACCGGCCACCGGCCCCTGGTCGGGGCGCTGCACAAACAAGGGCTGATGGCCCGAGGCATCCACCACCAAACGGGCTTGAAGCTGCTGGCCGCAGGCCGTGGCCAAGGTGGAAAGCTGTTCGCCATGGTCAAGGGCTATCGCCTGGCCCTGGTGCCAGACCATCTCGCCGGCGGCACAGATCGAAAGCCAGTGGTTCTGCAGCTTGGTCCTGTCGAACAAGCCGTAGTCGAGGCCGTGGTGCAGGGGTTGGTCGTTGAAGTAGCTGAGCGAATCGCTCCAGCGATGGCCCAAAAGCCCGCCAAGACCTAGACGGTCCACTTCCCGGCCCCAGATGCCGTAGGTGTTCTGCCAGGGTTCAGCTGGATCATGGGCACTGAGGCCATGGACCTCCAGTCCCCGGCTGGTCAACTCGCTGGCGATGGAGAGGGCCGCTGGACCCGCACCAATCACCAAGACATCGGCGATCACTCAGGGATCACATCGGCTGAGTTGCCATCCGCTGGGTTGCCATCGGCGGGGCTGGCCTCGGCAATGGAAGCCTCAGCAGCAGGTGTTTCCGGTCCGTCCTCCTCCTCAGCGGCGGGGGGCACCAGTACCACTTCCGAGAGTCGGTCGCCGGAATCAAGCTTCTGGAGGCGCACCCCCGTGGCAGCACGCGATTGCTGGGGAATGGCATCGGCCTTGGTCCGCACGATCACCCCCCGCTCGCTTACCAGCAGGAGCTCCTCTCCAGCCCCAAGCACCTTCAGCCCCACCAACACATCACCATCGCGGCGGAACTTGATCGCCCGCAGGCCCATGCCGGCGCGCTTTTGCAGACGGAACTGATCCACCGGCACCCGCTTACCCAAACCACTGGCCGAAGCCACCAGCACCCAGGGACCCTCGCTCGCCCCCACGTCATCGGCCAGTTCGCCGGCCAGTTCACCATCGCCCTCATCGTCAGCGATGGGTGCGGCATTGGCCACCCGATCAGCCAACTCGGCAGGCAACACATCCATGCTCACCAGCTGATCGCCACCGCGCAGATTCATGGCCCTAACACCCCGGGCCGTGCGGCCCAGGGGACGCAATTCACTGTCATTGAGACGGAAGTGGATCGTCATGCCCTTGAGCGAACCGATCAGCACGCTGTCGCCAGGCAAGGCCAGGCGCACCCAGGTGAGGGCATCGCCCTCCTCCAGGGAAATGGCAATCAAGCCATTGGAGCGAATGTTGGAGAAGGCCGAAAGCCGGGTGCGCTTGACATAGCCGCCGCTGGTGAGCATCACCAGCACGCCGTCTTCCTCAAAGGCACTCACCGCCAGTAGCGAGGTGATCTGCTCTTCCCGGGGGATGGGCAACAGCTGCACAATCGGCGTGCCCTTGGCGGCCCGGCTGCACATCGGGACCCGATAGGCCGGCACCGAATACACCACCCCGCGATCGCTAAACAGCAAGAGGGAGTCGTGGTCGTTGCAGCTGATGAACAGCCTCACCGCCTCCTCGCCCTGGCTCTTGGTGCCGGCCTTCCCCCGGGTGCCCCGGCTGGTGGCCTCAAACTCATTGACCGGCATCCGCTTGAGATAGCCGGTTTCGGTGAGCATCACCACCGAACGCTCATTGGCGATCAGGTCGATGTCTTCGAGGCCTCCCTCGAGGTCAAGAATTTCCGTGCGGCGGGGGGATAGGTACTTGGCGCGGATGGCCTGGAGCTCATCCACAATGATTCCAAGAACCCTCTCCCGGCGGCCGAGGATGTCCTTGTAGTCGGCGATTTTGGCGACCAGATCCTCATGCTCGAGCCGAATCTTGTCGGCCTCCAAGGCGGTCAGCCGCCGCAACTGCATCTGCAGGATCGCGTCCGACTGGATCTCGCTGAGCCCATGGCGCTCCTGGAGCTGTAAGCGGGCTGTGGCCGCATCGGAGGCCGCCCGGATCAAGGCAATGATCGGATCGAGCTGGTCAAGGGCTAGCAACAGGCCCAACAGTATGTGGTCCCGTTCCTCTGCTTTGCGCAAGAGGTAGCGGGTGCGGCGCTCAATGGTCTGGACCCGGAAGTCGAGGAACACCCTCAGCATCTTGCTGAGGGTGAGTAGCACGGGCTCGCTGTTCACCAGCGCCAACATGTAGGCGCTGAAATT
>CAIYSK010000046.1 GCA_903928835.1 uncultured cyanobacterium | reverse complement strand
GTGTTGAATGAAGATTGTTTTTGATCCACAGCCCAGCCCTTCTGGGCCTGGATGTGCATCGTCTTGGCTATTCTAATGATATTGCTTATTAAGTTCAAAGGTGAATTCGGCGGTATTGCTGAGTTTTTATTGGGCTATTCCGCTTCCCTGGCTTGTTATCGCTGGGTTATCCCCTAGAAATTCCAGGATCTCGCGATCCTTCAGGTTTTGCGATTCACCGCGGCAGGTTTCGCCGATCGGTTTGCCAGCGGCCACATCCCGCAGGCAGGCCTGGGTGCGGGCCAGTTCCGTTTCGAGGCTGTCGATCCGCTCCATCAGGTTGCGGATCACCCGGGCTTCCGCATCCGGCAGGGCCGAGTGGGCCAGTGGGTCGATGCGCACGCCGGATTGGTGAATCACTCGGCCGGGGATGCCCACCACCGTGCTGTCGGGGCCCACATTCCGCACCAGTACCGAGCCTGCCCCGATCCTGGTGTTGGCGCCCACGCTGATCGCCCCCAGCACCTTGGCGCCGGCCCCCACCACCACGTTTTCCATCAACGTGGGATGGCGCTTGCCCAACTGTTTCCCCGTGCCCCCCAGGGTCACGCCTTGGTAGAGGAGGCAGAGGTCGCCGATCACGGCGGTTTCACCAATCACCACGCCCATGCCGTGGTCGATGAATACCCCCTTGCCGATGCGGGCCCCCGGGTGAATTTCCACACCGGTGAACAGGCGCCCCACTTGGCTCATCAGCCGCGGCACCAGCGGGATGCCAAGCGCCCAGAGCCGATGGCTGAAGCGGTGCAGCACTAGGGCGTGGAAGCCTGGGTAGCAGAGCAGGATTTCCAGCAGGCCCCGGGCGGCCGGATCCCGCTCGCGAATGATGGCCAAATCGGCCCGGATTGCACTCAACACGTTGTCAGGCTCCCAGCAGGCCAATCTCCTTACGCAGGGCATCGATCGTGGCTGCCCCGAGGTAACTCTGGGCGCAATGCACGGCCGGCATGCGCATCAATTGGCTTCTGTTCTGGCGCAGGCTTTGTTCCACCAGGGCCAGGCTCGGCTTGTCGCACAGCACGTGGCTGGAGGCCCGCAGTAGCGCGAGCAGGCGACTACCCACGTCGGGGTTGGCTGTCATCACTAGCAGTTCGCTGCCGCGCATGCTGTGCAGGATCACTTCCGCTGCCCTCAGGATTCCGGGGCTGATACTCACCAGCCCCACGCAGCTGCCCTGGCGCAGTTCCTTGAGGATCTCGAGTTCCTGGCGGAAGTCGTTGAGATCCACGGGCACGGCCCGAACTCCGTGGCGTTTGGCGATCTCTTCCACCGGTTGCAGGAAGTAGCGGCTGGTCACCACCGTGCCGTTGTTGGAGGCGGTTAACACCGTTTCCAGCTCCTCCATGGGCACGACCTCCACGGGCACCTCGAGGTTGGGGCTGAGTTCTTCGGCAATCAGCAGGGAGGCGCCGATGTCTTCTTTAGGGGTGCTTACCAAAACCCGGGCGCCGCAGCGCAGGCGCCAATCGATTTCCCGGGTGAACAGGTCGCGGGCCTGTTGCAGGGTGCAACCGGCATTGAGCAGGCCATCGATGCCTTGGCGCACGTCGCGGTCGATGTCCGGTAGGGCCCGGCTCCGGGGGCCGGGGG
>CAIYSK010000045.1 GCA_903928835.1 uncultured cyanobacterium | reverse complement strand
GAGCCCACCGGGAGATCTATCGCACCGCCTTGATGCTGCACAGCCAGGGCAAGCCGACCGATCTCACCGCCATGTGCGCCTGGCTTGCCGATACCGGTCAACTGGAGAAGGTGGGCGGTAGCAGCAGGCTGATGGAGTTGGTCGAACGCACCCTGTCGACCGCAGCCATCGACCAGGTGGCACGGCTGGTGATGGACAAGTACCTAAGGCGTCAACTGATCAAATCGGGCAACGAAGTGATTCAGCTCGGCTTTGATCAAGCCAAGCCGATGGAGCAGGTGCTGGATGAAGCAGAGCAAAAAATCTTCGCGATCAGCCAGGAAAAACCCAGTCTGGGCTTGACGCCCACCGCAGAAATCCTGACAAGCACCTTCAATGAAATCGAGAGCCGTTCCCTTGGAACGGCCGTGGCGGGCATTCCCTGCAACTTCTATGACCTTGATGCCATTACCCAGGGACTCCAGCGCAGTGATCTGATCATCGTGGCGGGACGACCAGCGATGGGTAAGACATCAATCGTGTTGAACATTGCCAAGAACGTGGCCCAGCTCCACCAATTGCCGGTGTGTGTGTTCAGTCTGGAGATGAGCAAGGAACAGCTCACCTACCGGCTGCTCTCCATGGAAGTGGGAATTGAAAGCGGCCGGCTCCGCACGGGCAGACTGCAGCAGGAAGAATGGCCGTTGCTGGGGCAGGGCATCAACAGCCTCGGCCAACTGCCCCTGTTCATCGATGACAAGCCCAACTCAGGCGTCCTGGAAATGCGGTCCCTCTGCAGGCGTCTCATGGCTGAACAAGGCAAAGAGCTGGGCCTGATTGTGATCGACTACCTCCAACTCATGGAGGGCACAACGCCGGACAACCGGGTCCAGGAACTCTCCAGGATCACCAGGGGCCTCAAAGGCATGGCCCGCGAACTCAACGTGCCCGTCATGGCCCTCTCCCAGCTCAGCCGCGGCGTCGAATCCCGCACCAACAAGCGACCCATGCTGAGCGACCTGAGGGAATCGGGATCGATCGAACAGGATGCAGACCTTGTCCTGATGATTTACAGGGATGAGTACTACAACCCTGAAACTCCAGATCGGGGAATCACGGAGGTGATTGTCACCAAGCACCGCAATGGACCCGTGGGTACCGTGAAGTTACTTTTTGAGCCGCAATTCACCAGATTCAGGAATTTGGCAGCTCCCTAGACAAGGACCCGCAATGGAAAGTCGCCAACTCCAAGTCGTCACCGTGCATCTGGGGAATCGCTACCCAGAAACCTGGACAACACGCCTCGCCAACATGGTCGCAAGGCATCTCCACGAAGAACATCGCTTCATCATCTATACCGACGAACCAAGTCAAGAACGCTTTAAGCCAAGCACAAACCCCAATCAAAACTTAGAGGTCAGAGATCTCAAAGCAGGGGCACTTCAGGGCTACTTCGGGAAACTCCGACTGTTCGACCAAGAGCTAACGGGTAGCGAACCCTTCCTATTCCTTGACAATACTCTGGTCATCAGAAGCGACCTTTCCAAACTCGTTGAGATTGGAACCTCAAATGATCAACACCTGACAGGGGTTCGCGACTGGAATTATCCGATTCTCAATTCTTCGGTCATGTGGTGCAAGCCAAATAGCGCCACCCAGGATGTGTGGAACGCATGGACAAGTGGACGCTACAGGGATGAAAACTTTCCTGGTGATCAGAACTTCATCCTTCGTGCCCTCAAGACTGAAGAACTTGGCTACTGGCCAGAAGGGATGGTGTCTTCCTACAAAAACCTGCGAAAACTCGAGCGGCGGGATCCAGAACAGGCCAAGCAGAAGCTTGAAGCCTGCACCATTTTGAAGTTTCACGGAAACCCAAAGCCAAGCGAAGTAATACACCCCTGGCAAAACCCGGCTCACACAATCATGAGGAACCCCTTAAAGCCAAGGCTTTGGAGCTATCTTGCCGATGAGATAAAAGCGCATTGGCATTGATCAGGCTTGACGGGAAGCTGGCGTGGCCAAAAACCAACAGATACTAATTGTCACGACATAGGAGATAACCGAGATATTGTGAGCATACAGCGGTTGAGAAACCATAGACCCCATTGCCCCAACGACCACTACCAAGCCAGCAATGGAGGCGCCTTGAGCAGGACCAGACGAAACAGCTATTCGCCTGTAAAAAAGCACAGCAGGCAAGAGAAGAGAGGTGAGCAATCCAGAAAGCCCTATGAGCCCTGCGTTCAAGGCGCTATCAAAGTATTGGCTATGCACATGGTTGAAGCCAGTGAACTGAGCAGTGCACTGGACTGGCAAACAGAACTGCGACAAAACGGCCTTGAAATGGCCTGGACCAATGCCAAACCAAGGAGAATGGGAAATTTCTCTCAAACTGATTCCCCATAGAATTAAACGCTGACCCTGGGAGGTACCCATACCCGCCCCAGACGCAAAGGCACTAACATCTGAAACCAACTGATGAAGCCTGACAAGCAGCAACGGGGTAACAATACAAAGTGAAACGAGAAATAAGAATAAAATTCCAAGCCAAGCAGACCGCGAAAGATGTTTCCTGGAAATAAAACCCAGAGCAACAAGCAAGCCGAGACCAAAGCCCAAAAGGGCACCAGTCGAACCTGATGCGTAGAGGGAAACCATGGCGCCCAAAAAGCCAACTACTGACGACAGTCTCTCCCATCTCTGAGAAGAATAGAAGATGGATACAAAAGCTATAAGTGCTAGTGTGGAAGCAATTTGACCAAAGGGGATGGGGTTGGTAATGGGGTATCCAACCCTCATGCCTGGGTGAAGCAGCAAAGAATAGACCGAGAAACAAGCAGAACCCAAGCCACCGAAACTACCCCCAAGAAAGAAGGCCCTAGAAACAAGCGAAGGTTCTGAATTACTTCTCAGTCCCATTACAATAGGAATAAACAACAGAACCCGGACTGGATAATCAAAATAGGAATAGTGAGCGCCCTTAACAAATGCCGATGGAAGCATTAGCAGTGGATAGCAAAAAAGGAAAACAAAAAATACCCAATCTAGATCCGCAAAGATGCGCCGGCGCACAACTACGATCGTTAACAGGCAGTAGGCTACAAGTGCTGCACCAAAGATGTCATAGCCAGACGGCAAGAAAAGGATGGAGGCAAAAAAAGTCCAAACAAGTACGGCAAGCACCTGCGGCGATGACCACAGGACGTTAATTATAACTTTCGCCAATGATTCAAAAGTCGCTGACTCTAGTCTACCAAAATCAAAGCCAAGGATAAAAAGCCCAGGCCAAGGCACGCCATGATCGTTCCATAGACCAATGCGGACGCCCGGGATAGATTGCTCCGATGGCTAGTGATACAAGCTTCGTTGAGTCCTTCGAGGTCATCGTCGTTGGTGGCGGCCATGCAGGCTGCGAGGCCGCAATCACAGCCGCACGACTTGGTCTCTCTACAGCTCTCTTCACCCTCAACATCGATCGCATCGCTTGGCAACCCTGCAATCCCGCCGTGGGTGGGCCCGCTAAGAGTCAATTGGTGCATGAAGTGGATGCCCTCGGGGGGGTGATCGGCCGGATGGCAGATGCCACAGCACTGCAGAAGCGAGTCCTCAACGCCAGCCGAGGGCCTGCAGTATGGGCACTTCGGGCCCAAACCGATAAACGGGAATATGCGCGCCAGATGCTGCAACTGCTGCAACACACACCAAACCTTGCCCTGCGGGAGGCGATGGTCACGGGCCTGGAGGTCAAGGGACCACAGACAGAGGCAAGCAGCGAGCACACCCAGGCCAAGGTCGCCGGGGTCCGTACTTATTTTGGGAGCACCTATGGGGCAAAAGCTGTCATCCTCACCGCTGGCACATTTCTGGGGGGAAAGATCTGGGTTGGTTCCCAATCCATGGACGCAGGAAGGGCAGGTGAGCAAGCAGCAAAAGGATTAACGGAGTCCCTACGCAATCTGGGGTTCACCATGGGGCGCCTTAAAACAGGAACCCCGGCCAGGGTGGATCGACGCAGCATCGCCCTTAACCAGCTCGAGGAACAACCCAGTGATGCCGCCGACCGGTTTTTCTCCTTTGATCCAACGGCCTGGATCAGCGGCGAGCAAATCCCATGCCACATCACGCGCACCACCGAAGCCACCCACCAGCTGATCAGGGAGAACCTACATCTAACGCCAATTTATGGCGGCTTCGTCGACAGTGCAGGACCGCGCTATTGCCCATCTATTGAAGACAAAATTGTTCGCTTTAGTGATAAGCAAAGTCACCAAATCTTTCTTGAGCCAGAAGGACGTGATACGCCAGAAATATACGTACAGGGATTTTCCACAGGGCTGCCTGAGCGACTACAACTAGAACTATTGAGAACACTTCCGGGCTTGGAGCAATGTGTCATGTTGAGACCCGCCTACGCGGTTGATTATGATTACCTTCCAGCAACACAGTTGAAACCTTCACTAGAAACAAAGCGGGTTTCAGGACTATTTACAGCTGGCCAACTCAATGGCACAACAGGCTATGAGGAAGCTGCTGCTCAAGGCTTGGTGGCGGGGCTCAATGCGGCAAGACTCATCAAAGGTCAAACGGCAATTCACATGTCCCGTGAAGACAGCTATATCGGAACGATGATCGACGACCTTGTAACCAAAGACCTCCGAGAACCATACCGGGTACTAACCAGCCGAAGCGAATACAGGCTGCTTCTCCGGGGTGACAATGCCGACAGGCGACTCACACCATTGGGCCGCGAACTGGGGCTGATCGATGAACGACGCTGGATGATCTACTGCACAAAGCAGCAACAGATCGAAGCCGAAAAGAAACGACTGGAAACCACCAGACTTAAGGAAAGTGATCCCGCGGCAGCATTGATAGCCAAAGAAACACAAGCACCGATCAAAGGGTCGATAACGCTGGCAGACCTGCTACGCAGACCAGGACTTCATAGCAAGGACCTCGTCCGCATTGGCTTAAGCAAAACCAATGTG
>CAIYSK010000044.1 GCA_903928835.1 uncultured cyanobacterium | reverse complement strand
TGCCGACAAGGCCGGCTACGGCTCCGGTGGCTGCACCCACGGCGGTGGGCTTGCCATCCTTAAACCAATCAATCAGACACCAGGTAAGCAATGCCGCGGAAGCAGCAGTGGAGGTGGTGATGAAAGACAGGCCTGCGCCCTTGGCCGCGAAGTAGCTGGCGCCGTTGAAGCCGAACCAACCGAACCACAGTAGACCCGCACCCAAAAGGATGTAGGGCACGTTGTGGGGAGGACGAATGCTGGCGGGGTAGCCCGTGCGGGGACCAACAATGGCCGCAGCAACCAGGGCTGCAACACCGGAGGCGATGTGCACCACGGTGCCACCGGCAAAGTCGATGGCGCCGATGGTGCCAAAGGGACCGATATAGCCGCCACCCCAGACCATGTGGGCCAGGGGGCAATAGATGAACAGGCTCCAAAGCAGGCAGAACCAGAACCAGGCTTTGAAGTTGATGCGTTCAACAATGGCGCCGGAAATCAGCGCAGGGGTGATGATCGCAAACATGCCCTGGAACAAGGCAAAGGAGGTGCCAGAAATGGCGAAACCATCGGCCAGGGGCGCAGAGCCATCGGGGCCTCCAACGCCATTGAGCCACATGGCTTCGAGGCCACCAATGAAGGGGCTATGGAAGCCCAAACCGAAGGAGAGGCTGTAGCCAACGACAACCCACAGCACCCCGATGAGCCCCATCAGGAAGAAGCTCATCATCATGGTGTTGAGCACGTTCTTGGCGCGGGTGAAGCCGCCGTAGAAGAACGCCAGGCCCGGGGTCATCAGCAGCACGAGGGCTGAACCCATCAACATCAACAGGGTGTCGGCCCCGTCGGTGGGAACTTTGGTCAGGGCTGCCTTGGCCGAGCCTGCCATCAGGGGCAGCAGGCCAGCGCCAGCGGCGAGCAGGATGATTGCGTAGCCGCGGAGCTGGGGGTTTTGAACCCCGGCAAGAACCCGTTGGCGGATTAGATCGAATGTGGCGAACGGTGTCTTACCACCGCCGGCCATGGGGACATGGGTCATGAAGGGGGAAAACCTCTCCGACGTGCGCCACGACACAGTCCTCCATGGAGGGGGGGGGCTCTGTATCAGGAGTAACGAATTCGGGGATCGGTCCCGGGAGGAGCCCCGTTCCCTAAAACAGGTTGAGCTGCATTGATGGCATGGGTTTTTCCCTTTCCGTGGGTTCTACCCCTGAATCCAGCGCCGAAGCGCCCAGCTGGGTGGAGCTCCAGGGGCTCATCGACGATCGGGTTTGGCCGGGGGATTCCATCAACGGCCCCACCAATGCCCAGGCCAGCTTGCGGCTGTTTGGCCATCCCGAATCTGAGGTGCGGGTCACCTTGTATCGGGATCACCACGCCTGGTGCCCCTACTGCCAGAAGGTGTGGCTGTGGCTGGAGGAACAGCGGATCCCCTACCGGATCCGCAAGGTCACGATGTTTTGCTACGGCGAGAAGGAGCGCTGGTACAAGCAACTGGTGCCCTCGGGCATGCTCCCGGCCGTGGAGCTGGATGGCCGCATGATCACGGAAAGTGATCGCATCCTTGAGGCCTTGGAGGCTGCCTTCGGCCCCTTCGGCGCGGCCATGGGGGATCCGGCGGTGCTGCCGTTAAGGCAGCTGGAGCGGCTGCTCTTTCGCGCCTGGTGCCAGTGGTTGTGCGCCCCCAGCCGCTCTGTCGCTGAAGAAGACTCGGGCCGCAGGCAATTCCAGCGGTATGCCTCGGCCATGGAGCAGGCCCTCAGTGCCACTCCAGGGCCTTTCTTGCTGGGCCCTGGACCCAGCACCGCCGATCTGGTGTTTGTGCCCTACGTGGAACGGATGGCGGCAAGCCTGGCTTACTACAAGGGCTTTGGGCTGCGCCAGGAGCACCCCTTGATTGGGGCTTGGTTTGCTGCCCTGGAGCAACGCAGCACCTACCTCGGCACCCAAAGCGACTTCCACACCCACGCCCACGACCTCCCTCCCCAGATGGGGGGCTGTTATGCCAGTGGCAGCCAGGCTCAAGGGGCGATGGCCGCCCGGATTGACCAGGGCCCCTGGCCGATCGGCAGTTCTGATGGCATCACTGAGTCTCGGGTTGGCAGCGATCCTGAAACCAGCCAAGGGGAGCCCCCCGATGCGGCGCTGGTTGCCTTGGCCCGGGTGCTCAGGCATCGCCAGCCAATCCTGGAGCGCAATCCCCTGGGCCCTGGGCGGTTTGATCCAGCCCTGCGGTGTGCCCTGGCGGCCCTGGTGAGCGGTGATCACCAGTCCCTAACCCCACCCCCCGGATCGGCGCCGGGGCTGCGTTATTTGCGCGATCGCATCAGCGTGCCCCGCGACATGCCGTTGCACGCTGCCCGGCGGCTGCGCCAAGCCCTGGAGGCAACCGCCCGACTGGATCCCCAGGAGAGCGCACCAGATGCCCTTGCCGCCCAGGGCCCGCCTATCCCCACGAGCCATCGGCGCGATCAGGATCCCAGGCCATTTCTCCAGGCGCTGTCTAGGCTCTGAGGGTTGAAATCGCGCTGGGTGACGATGGCGATCGGGAAGAGGCTTCGATGCGCTATGGCCTCCACGGGTCTTGG
>CAIYSK010000043.1 GCA_903928835.1 uncultured cyanobacterium | reverse complement strand
GGCCGCAGGTCACTGCCGAGGTCGAGCACGATCAGGCCGCCGCGCCGCAGCTGGGAGAGCTTCCCAGCCGCCTCCGACAGCACCGCCACGGCCCCGGAGGCCAGCTTGTCAGCCCCCTGATTGCCAAACAGCACATCGAGCCGACCGGTGCCGAGCAGCTCCATTAGCCGGCGCAATTCCCCTTGCCAGAGGATCGCTAGGGCCAGGCTGCAGGCCAGCACTACCGCATCCACCAGCTTGCTGGTGAGGGGCAGGTTGGCGTAGCGCTGCACCACCCAGGCCAGGGCAACCAATAAGAGGTAGCCCCGCAGCAACCAAAGGGTGCGGGGCTCCTTGACCCGGGCCAGGAGCACCATGCCAAGGGCCGTCGCTAGCAGCAGATCGAGCAGCAGCCTCAGATCGACGAACCCCAACCCGATCCCCTCAGCAAGCCACCGGAATGGATTCAGGGTACCGGCGTTAACCGTTCTGGCAGCAGGTCGTAGCGCAGCAGCTCCTCTGGCTGTTCGCGCCGTTGCACCAGATCCACCGATCCCTCGTGCACCAGCACGGCCGCCGGTTTGGGGATGCGGTTGTAATTGGAGGCCATCGAGGCGTTGTAGGCCCCGGTGGCGAAGACGGCCAAGACATCGCCGCTCTGGGCCGGTGGCAGGGCCAGATCCTTTAAGAGCACGTCGCCCGATTCGCAATGCTTGCCGGCCAAGGTGACCCGCTCGCTGGCCATGGCCCGGGGCCGTTCCACCAACACGGCCGTGTATTGGGATTGATAGGTGATCGGCCGAGGGTTGTCGCTCATGCCGCCATCCACCGACAGGTAAGTGCGGATGCCGGGCACTTCTTTACGGCTGCCGATGCAATAGAGGGTGAGGCCGGCGCTGGCCACCAGGGAGCGGCCCGGTTCACAGAGCAGGCGGGGCAGCTCCAGGCCCCGTTGCTGGCAGGCCTGGTGCACCGATTCGGCCACGCCCCGCACCCACTCCTGGATCGAGGGGGGATCGTCACTGACGATGTAGCGAATGCCGAGGCCGCCGCCCACGTTGAGATCGCGCACGGGATGGCCGAGGGAGCGGGCCAGGGCCAGGGCATCGGCAAGCACCCCGGCCAGGTCCCGGTGGGGTTGCAGCTCAAAGATCTGGGAGCCGATGTGGGCATGGAGGCCGGTCAGTTCGGCCCAGGGGTATCGGGTGAGCTCCCGCAGCACCGCCTCTAACTGGTCGGGGTCAAAGCCGAACTTGCTGTCGAGGTGGCCGGTCTGGATGTACTCGTGGGTGTGGCACTCGATCCCCGGGGTGAGCCGCAGCATCAGCGACACCGGGGCCGCGGGCGCCAGCTCGGCCAGCAGCTCCAGGTCGTGCCAGTTGTCGAGCACCACCGTCACGCCGGCTCCAATGGCCAGGGCCAGTTCATCGCGGGATTTGTTGTTGCCGTGCAGCACGATCCGCTCGGCGGGCATGCCGCCCTCTAGGGCGGTGAGCAGTTCGCCCGAGGACACCGCATCGAGGCCCAGGCCTTCGGAGGCCACCAGGGCGGAGATCGCCAGACTGCTGTTGGCCTTGGAGGCGTAGAGGGCCAGCGACGGGCCCGGGTAGTGGGCTTCCAGGGCCTGGCGATAGGCCCGGCAGGTGGCCCGCAGGGTGGCCTCATCGAGCACATAGAGGGGGGTGCCGTAGCGCTGGGCGAGGCCGGCCAGGTCACAGCCGCCCACCTGGAGCCGGCCCTTGGCATCGAGGGCACTACTGATCGGCGTCAGGTTGCGGTTGGGACTTTCAAGGTCTCGCTCGAGCTCGTAGGGGCCAGCGGCTTCCGGGGTGGCCGCCACCACCGCATCAGAGGTCAGGCCAGCTGCAACTCCAGCGGACTCAGTGGTGATGGTCATCAGGGCGCCCGGATCCGGCAGGGGTGACAATCGTAGGCAGAACGGGATGAGGGGCTGTGCCCGATCCAACGGACGCGGCACCAGATCCAGGCCAGCCCCCCACCCCTGGATCCATTCAGGAATCGGGAGCCAACCCCGCCCGGCTGCTGCAAGCCTGTGATCTGCAGGCCTGCCTGGCCCTCGATGGCGCCGCCTTGGGCGGCTTCTGGAGTGAAAGCCAATGGCGCGCCGAGCTCGATGGGGCAGGCCGCCTTTGCCTAGGCATCGACCAGCCCAATCCCGAGGCCCCCGGCGGCCTGGTGGCGGTGGCCTGTGGCTGGCTGGTGGTGGATGAACTCCACATCACCGTGCTGGCCGTCGATCCTGCTGGCCGGCGCCGGGGCCTGGGGCGCCAGCTGCTCGAGGCCCTGCTTGCCGCAGCCCAGGCCCGGGGAGCCCTGCACGCCACCTTGGAGGTGGCGTCAGGCAACCAGGCGGCCTTGGCTCTCTATGCCGCCTGCGACTTCCAAACGGCCGGAACCCGTCGCGGTTACTACCGCAACGGCCAGGATGCCCTGATCCAATGGAAAAGGATCACCACTGCTGCATTGGCAGGTCGTTGAGAGCGGCGCCTGCTAACTGTCAGCACTGGTACGGATTGCCGCCTATTTTTGTCGCAAACGCCCAAAAGTTTCCCCGGTTACGTTGTTGCGTCAACCGGACCTATCCCCTGTAAGCGCAAGGCTTCTTCCCCTGGCTAAGCGCCAACCCCAATCCCCGGCCAATCCTGATAGGTTGGGGACACCTGCAACTGGCACCGCCCCATGTTCGAGCGGTTTACCGAGAAAGCCATCAAGGTGATCATGCTGGCCCAGGAGGAGGCCCGCCGCCTTGGCCACCACTTCGTCGGCACCGAGCAGACCCTGCTGGGCTTGATCGGCGAGGGCACGGGTGTGGCCGCCAAGGTGTTGAAGTCGATGGGGGTCAACCTCAAGGACGCCCGGGTCGAGGTCGAAAAGATCATCGGCCGCGGCTCCGGCTTTGTGGCCGTGGAGATTCCCTTCACGCCCCGGGCCAAATGGGTCCTGGAGCTGTCCCTCGAGGAGGCCCGCCAGCTGGGCCACAACTACATAGGAACCGAGCATTTGCTGCTGGGGCTGATCCGGGAGGGCGAAGGGGTGGCCGCCCGGGTGCTGGAAAACCTCGGCGTCGACCTGGCCAAGGTGCGCACCCAGGTGATCCGCATGCTTGGTGAAACCGCAGAGGTGGCTGCGGGCAGCAGCAAGGGCAGCACCAAAACCCCCACCCTCGACGAATTCGGTAGCAACCTCACCCAGCTGGCCGCCGAAGGCAAGTTGGATCCGGTGGTGGGTCGTCAGAACGAAATCGACCGGGTGATTCAGATCCTCGGCCGCCGCACCAAAAACAACCCGGTGCTAATTGGCGAACCGGGGGTGGGCAAAACGGCCATTGCCGAGGGGCTGGCCCAGCGGATTACCGCCGGCGAAATCCCAGACATCCTTGAGGACAAGCGGGTCCTCACCCTCGACATCGGCTTGCTGGTGGCTGGCACCAAGTACCGGGGTGAATTTGAGGAACGCCTCAAAAAAATCATGGAGGAGATCCGCGGCGCTGGAAACGTGATCCTGGTGATCGACGAAGTTCACACCCTGATCGGCGCCGGTGCCGCCGAGGGGGCCATTGACGCCGCAAACATCCTCAAGCCTGCTTTGGCCCGGGGGGAATTGCAATGCATTGGCGCCACCACCCTCGACGAATACCGCAAACACATTGAACGGGATGCAGCCCTAGAGCGGCGCTTCCAGCCGGTGATGGTGGGGGAACCCTCCGTGGCCGAAACGATCGAAATCCTCCAGGGCCTGCGGGAGCGCTACGAGCAACACCACCGCCTCAAGATCAGCGACGATGCCCTAGTGGCCGCCGCCACCCTCGGCGATCGCTACATCAGCGACCGTTTCCTTCCCGATAAGGCCATTGACCTCATCGACGAAGCCGGTAGCCGCGTGCGTTTGCTTAATTCAAAGTTGCCCCCAGCCGCCAAGGAGCTGGATAAGCAACTGCGTGAAGTGCAAAAGCAAAAGGAACAGTCCGTGCGGGAGCAGGACTACGGCAAGGCCGGCGAGTTGCGCGACAAGGAGGTGGAACTGCGCGATCAAATCCGTGGCATCACCCAAACCCGCCGGGAAGACAACGCCAATGAAGCCACAGCTTCGGCTGAAGCTGGCGATGGCGCAGCGGTGGAAGACACCATGCCCTTGGTGGATGAGGAGGACATCGCCCAGATCGTTGCCTCCTGGACCGGGGTACCGGTGCAGAAACTCACCGAAAGTGAATCTGCGAAGCTGCTGAACATGGAGGAAACCCTCCACCAGCGCTTGATTGGCCAAGACGAAGCTGTAAAAGCGGTATCGAAGGCAATCCGTCGGGCCCGGGTGGGTCTAAAGAACCCCAATCGGCCCATAGCCAGCTTTATCTTTTCCGGCCCCACCGGTGTTGGTAAAACCGAGCTCACCAAAGCCCTGGCCGCCTACTTCTTCGGCAGTGAAGAGGCGATGATTCGCCTCGACATGTCGGAGTTCATGGAGCGCCATACGGTCAGCAAGCTGATCGGCTCGCCTCCGGGCTATGTGGGCTTTAACGAGGGGGGGCAGCTCACCGAAGCGGTGCGGCGGCGCCCATACACCGTGGTGCTGTTTGATGAAATTGAGAAGGCCCACCCCGATGTCTTCAATCTGCTGCTGCAACTCCTGGAAGATGGTCGCCTGACCGATTCCAAGGGCCGCACGGTGGACTTCAAG
The DNA here is from genome assembly GCA_903928835.1 of uncultured cyanobacterium. Classification (GTDB taxonomy): domain Bacteria; phylum Cyanobacteriota; class Cyanobacteriia; order PCC-6307; family Cyanobiaceae; genus Cyanobium_A. Next base: position 81 of record CAIYSK010000043.1, on the reverse strand, counting down.
AACACTCTGATCATCATGACCTCGAACATCGGTTCGAAGGTGATTGAGAAGGGGGGCGGTGGCCTTGGCTTCGAATTCGGT
>CAIYSK010000042.1 GCA_903928835.1 uncultured cyanobacterium | reverse complement strand
GCAGGGGCCATCACATTGCGGTTGATGTCGCCGCAGGCAGAAAGGGTTGATCCCAGGTTGCGCACGATCGTGCCGATCACCTCCTTGAGGTCGGCCTTGGCGATGCCGTGGATCTGGAAGGCCTGGCGCGTGGTGGCCCGCATGGTGCCATTGCCCAGCCGGTTGGCGAGGTCATCAATCGCCAGGTAGAGGGGCCCTGGGATGCGGCCACCGGGGCTGCGCAGCCGCAACATCATTTGCCAATCCTTCTCCTCACCCTTGCGGCGGTTGTCGCGGTTGTCCTGCTGGTAGCTGCCGTGGAATTTGAGAATTTGAACGGCCCCTTCCGTGAAATTGGGGTTGCCATTCGCCAACTCACTCAGCAGTGGTTCCTTGAGATGGCCACTGCTTGCCTTGAGTTGTTCAAACTTCGAAGGAGCACTCGCCGCTCCCTGGTCAGCTTGGAGTTGCCCAATGGTTGTAGAGGTGTGCCCCGTGCCCACAGGTCCCCAAAGCGAACGATTGGCATCGACCGTAGCGAAGAGGGCTGGTCAATACAGTGAAGTGCGAATGGGGCTGTTTCTTTGTCGACCTTTCTTTTGGAGATCGGAACCGAGGAACTCCCTGCTGATTTCGCCCGTCTAGCCCTGCCCCAACTCGATTCCCTTGTGCGTAGGGATCTGGCAGCCGCGCGGTTGTCGTTTGCGGCGATTGATTGCACCAGTACGCCCCGGCGCCTGGCGGTCACCGTTACCGAGCTCCCCCTGGCCCAAAGCGATCTCAGCGAAGACCGCAAGGGCCCACCGGCAAGCCAAGCCTTCCAGGGGGGTGCGGCCACCCAGGCTGCCATCGGTTTCGCCAACCGCTGTGGCATTGATCCTGCGGCCCTTGAGGTGCGCGAAACGCCCAAGGGGCCGTTCGTGTTTGCCAGCTGCCTCGAGAAGGGACGGCCAACGACCCAGGTTCTTGCCGAGCTCATCCCCCTCTGGATTAGTAGCCTTCAGGGACGCCGTTTCATGCGCTGGGGAGAGGGCGAGAGCAGGTTCTCCCGTCCAATTCGCTGGATTGTGGCGATGTTGGATACCAGCGTGGTTCCCGTCACCTTGTCGGATTCCGATCCCGAGGTGGTCAGTGGAAACACCAGTCGCGGCCATCGCCTACTGGGCGATACGGTCACGATCCCTTCCGCCGACGCCTACGTCTCGGCGCTTGCAGAAGTGGGCGTCCAGGTCAAGCGGTCGAGTCGCCAGGCCTGGATCCGTGAGCAGGTGGCCAGCAGTGCGGCGTCCTTGGGCGGCCTTCCCGATTGTCCAGAAGGCTTGGTGGATGAGCTCACGGATTTGGTTGAAGCACCCTTGATGATCGAGGGAACGGTGGATGGGCATTACCTGCACCTGCCGGCAGAAGTGCTCAGCACCGTGATGCGTGCCCACCAGCGCTACATCCCCCTGTATCGGATCGGCGCCAGCGTGGACCCCCTGGCCCTCGATGCCCAGGCCAGCCTGTTGCCCCGCTTCCTTTGTATCGGCAACGGCCTACCGGCGGCCAATGCCCTGGTTCGACGGGGCAATGAACGGGTCCTCAAAGCGCGCCTTGCCGATGCCGAATTCTTTGTGGCAGCCGACCGTTCCGTGGCGAGCATCGATCGGCGGGCCCAGCTGGCGCGTGTCACCTTTGCTGAGGGCCTTGGCAGCCTGCTGGATCGGGTGGAGCGCCTGGAGTGGCTCACCGATCTCCTGCTCGAATCCCTCAACCTGGCCGAAGCGCCCGGCGACCACGCTCGCCGGGCCGCCCACCTCTGTAAGCACGATTTGGTGAGCCAAATGGTGGGTGAGTTCCCCGAACTGCAGGGTCTGATCGGCGGTAAGTACTTGCTGGCCGAAGGCGAAGCCCGCTCCGTGGCCCTGGCAGTGCAGGAGCACTACCTGCCCAAGGGCGCCGCCGATGGGCTGCCCACCTCCGAGGCGGGGGCAGTGGTGGCCCTTGCCGAACGGCTCGAGCTGCTGTTGAGCATCTATGCCAAGGGGGAGCGCCCCAGTGGATCCTCAGATCCCTATGCCCTGCGTCGTGCGGGCAATGGCATCGTCCAAATCCTGAAAGGGAACGGCTGGCCTTTGAACCTGGGTTCATTGCTGCGGCGGGCAGCCTCCCATTGGAGTGGCCTGCTGCCCCATTTTCAGATGGATCCAGTCCTGCTGGCGGCGGAGCTGGCCGAATTCCTGCGGCAACGGTTGGTGAGCTTGATGGAAGAAGACGGCGTCGATGGCGACCTGGTGCAGGCCGTTGCAGGTGATCCCCAGGCCGTGGATCGCATCCTCGAGGATCCCGCCGATGTCAGCAAACGGGTTGAGCTCCTGGTCGAGCTGCGCCGCAGCGGCCAATTGGCGGCTGTGCAGGCTGTGGTGACCCGGGCTGCCCGATTGGCAGAGAAAGGCGATCTCCCCGCCCAGGTCTTGAGCGCCAACGGGGTGGTTGATCAGGGCCTGTTTGAAAAAAGTAGCGAAACGGCCATGTTGGCCGTGCTCAACGCCCTGGAGCCCATCGCCACCAGGAGATCAGCCGACCGGTATGGCGAGCTGGCCCAAGGGCTCAGCTCAGGAGCTGATGCCTTGGCCGCCTTTTTTGATGGCGACCAAAGCGTGATGGTGATGGTTGATGAACCAGCGGTGCGCGCCAACCGCCTCAACCTGTTGGGGGTGCTGCGGAACCAGGCTGCCGTGTTGGCCGACTTCAGCCGCATCAGCGGCTAGGGCAGCTCGATGCCATGAAAGCGCTTCAGCGAATTGTTTCCTGGACCTTGTTGAGCTCTTTTGCTGCATTGGTGCTGGGGCTTGCCTGGGTTCAGTTTCCCCTTTCTGTCCACGCGGCCCAGGGTCCACCGCTGCCGAAGGCCCCGATTGAGATCGCCATGCGTCTCGACAACATTTACGGGTTCTCAGCCAAAGACAAGACCTATACGGTTGAAGGCAGCTTATGGCTCATTTTTGATCAGGCCACCGCCTCGTTGATCGATAAGGCGGGAGCACAGCCCATGGATGTGGTGAGTTTCTATAATATGGTCCAACCATGGGATTCCCTGGTCGAACCTCTGAGTAAAAAAATCTTCCCGAT
>CAIYSK010000041.1 GCA_903928835.1 uncultured cyanobacterium | reverse complement strand
GTGAAAGCGGTGCAGACCGGCGGGCCCTCGGGGGGCTGCATTCCCGCCCACCTGCTCGACACCCCGGTGGACTACGAGAGCCTCCAGGCCCTGGGCTCGGCCATGGGTTCGGGCGGCATGGTGGTGGTGGGTGAGGCGATGGCGATGCCCGAGCTGGCGCGCCATTTCATGCACTTCAGCGTCGAGGAGAGCTGCGGCAAATGCCTGCCGTGCCGCGCCGGCACGGTGCAGCTGGAGCAACTGCTCGACCGGCTGCTGGCGGGCCTGGCCGAACCCGGTGAATTGGAGCAGCTCGAGCAGCTCTGCCGCATGGTGAAGGCCACCAGCCTCTGCGGCCTGGGCCAGGCGGCCCCCAACCCGGTGCTCAGCGCCCTGCGCCACTTCCGCCCCGAGTTCCTGGCGGCCTGCCGGGGCACTCCAGGGGGGAATCCTGGCGAGTCGGCCTCCAGTCGACGCCCAAATCCGGTTCCAGCCCAAGCCCAGCCTCCCGGGCCGGCCACCCCATCTGGGTCCCAACCCTCTGCCTTCCAGGCCGGAGGCCGCCCCTGATGGCCGTGGTGACCCTGCAGATCGATGGCCAGGAGGTGGCGGTGCCGGCGGGCTCCAGCCTGCTGGTGGCCAGTCGGGCGGCGGGGCTGGAGCTTCCTGTGTTGTGCCACCTCGATGGCCTGACGCCCGTGGGCGCCTGCCGCCTGTGTTTGGTGGCGATTGAAGGCCAGGGCAAGTTGCAGCCCGCTTGCACCAGCGAAGCCCTGGAGGGCCAGGTGGTGGCGACCAACACCGCTGAATTGCGGGAGCTGCGGCGGATGGCGGTGGAGCTGTTTTTCGCCGAGGGCAACCACATCTGCGCCTACTGCGTCGCCAGCGGCGCCTGCGAATTGCAGGCCATGGCGGTGACCGTGGGCATGGACCACAGCCGCTTTCCTTACCAATACCCCCTGCGCCCGGTGGATGCCTCCCACCCCCTGTTCAGCCTCGATGCCAACCGCTGCATCCTCTGCAGCCGCTGCGTGCGCGTCTGCGCCGAGCTCGAAGGGGCCCATGTCTGGGCCATCGCCGGCCGGGGTCGCCACTGCCACCTGGTGGCCGGCCTGGACCAGCCCTGGGGCGAGGTGGACGCCTGCACCTCCTGCGGCCAATGCGTGGAGGCCTGTCCCACCGGCGCCCTGTTCCACAAGGACGACAGCACATCCGAAAAGCATCCCCACCCGGCCCGGGCCCTGCAGCTGCGCCGGGTCCAGGACCTGCCCCCCAGGCCGGATCGATGACCACGGCCTGTGCCCATGACGCAACAGCAGGCCCTGTTGCACCAGCAGGCCCTGGTGCAACAGCTGCTCCTGACGCAACAGCTGCTCCTGACGCAACAGCCGTGCCTGACGCAACAGCCGCTCCTGGTGCAACAGCCGTGCCCGACGCAACAGATGCCACTGGCTCAACCGCCCCGCCAGCCCGACCGCGCCTGCGCCTGGCCACCGCCTGGTTGGCGGGCTGCTCCGGCTGCCACATGTCGTTTCTCGACCTCGATGAGTTGTTGTTTGTGCTGGCCGAACGGGTGGAGCTGGTGTATTCGCCCGTGGCCAGTGACATCAAGACCTATCCCGAGGCTGT
>CAIYSK010000040.1 GCA_903928835.1 uncultured cyanobacterium | reverse complement strand
TGGTCCGCAAGGTGGCCGAATCGGGACTCTCGCTGAATGTTGCGGCCCAAGTGCTGTTGCTCCAGATGCCCTCCTTCCTGGTGTTGTCCTTCCCCATGGCCACCTTGATGTCGAGCCTGCTCACCTATAGCAAGTTGTCGAGCAATAGTGAACTAACTGCTCTTAGAAGTGTAGGTGTAGCTGCCTGGCGCATGGTTATTCCTGCGCTTTTAGTGGCGATTGTAATGACAGGCATCACCTTCACTTTTAACGAAGTTGTTGTTCCTGGAACCCTAAGGCAATCCAAGATTGTTTTGAACCGTGCCCTGGGTAGAGCCATCGCTGGCGAGCAAAAAGATAACGTCTTGTTCTCAAAGTATGGAACTGTGACTAATCCTGATGGCTCGCAGCAAAAAGGATTGACCCATTTCTTTTATGCCCAGACATTCAAAAATGGTGTGATGCAACAAGTCACGCTATTGGATCTTTCTCGGGGAACCCAGCGCGTCTTGCTAACGGCTAACCAGGCGAACTGGAGCGAAAAGGATGCCCAATGGTTGTTCCGCAATGGCCATGTCTTTTCCGTGCAGCCCGATTCCAAGGGTTCGACCACATCCGCTGACTTCGATCGCTATCTCTACCCGATTGGTAGTGAACCCCTTCAGATGGCCAAAATTCCTGGCTATGAAACCATGTCGATTGGTCAATCTCGTACAGCTGTGAAGTTGCTTAAGGAGGCTGGAAATACGAAGGAAGCCCGCAAGCTCACGGTTCGCATTCAGGAACGCTTTTCCTTCCCTGCTGTCTGTCTCGTGTTTGGTTTGATTGGTAGCAGTTTGGGAGTCCAGCCCCATTCGCGCCACAGCCGTAGCCAGGGCTTTGGCTTGAGTGTGGTTTTGATTTTTGGCTATTACCTGATGGCGTTTATGTCGAGTTCCCTTGGAGTTAAAGGGATCTTGCCGCCCTTTGTCTCAGCCTGGGTGCCCGTCCTGATCGGGTTAGGCGGCGGTGTGTATCTGTTGCGCCAGTCCAGCCGCTAACGGCTCGGTTGCCACGCCAAACTGTTCTTTGCTTTTGTCATGCCGGTGCCAGCCCTGCTTCATGATCCGGTCCTGGGCTTGGGCCTCCTCGCATTTGCGCTGTTGCTGCTGGTTTTGCCCCTCTCCTTTTGGTCCTTGAGCGGTGGTCGAAATTCAACGGCGGTGCGATTGCTCGTGGCGGCAGCCAATCTGTGCCTCACGGCCCAGTTGGTGCTGCGTTGGCTTGATTCGGGTCATTTCCCCATCAGCAACCTCTACGAATCCCTGTGCTTCCTGGCTTGGGGTTGCACCCTGACCCAGCTTTTGGTGGAGCGCAGTTGGCCATCACCCCTGGTTCCAGCCGCGGCCACCCCGATGGCCCTGGGATGTGTGGCCTTTGCCAGCTTTGCCCTGCCAGACACCCTGCAAGAGGCATCCCCCCTGGTGCCGGCTCTCCGGTCCAGTTGGCTGGTCATGCACGTGAGCGTGATCATGCTCAGCTACGCCGCTTTGCTGGTCGGTTCCCTGCTCTCGATGGCTGTGCTGTTCACCGACCGGGGCAATGTCCTTGAACTGCGGAGCAGCTCGATCGGGAGTGGCGGCTTTCGCCAGGCCCAGCTTGCGAGTCTTGGCGCCGATGGTTCTTCAGCCCAGGTTGAGCTGAGCAGCGTGGCCATGCCCATCGCGGAGCAGCTGGATTCCTTGAGCTATCGCACGATCACGGTTGGTTTCCTCCTGCTTTCTGTGGGCTTGGTGAGCGGGGCGGTTTGGGCCAATGAGGCCTGGGGAAGTTGGTGGAGCTGGGACCCGAAAGAAACGTGGGCCTTGATCTGCTGGCTTGTCTATGCCGCTTACCTGCACACCCGGTTAATCCGGGGCTGGCAGGGCCGCAAGCCAGCTTTCGTTGCCGTGGCGGGATTGGTTGTGATTGCCGTTTGTTATATCGGCGTCAATCTTCTCGGTATCGGCTTGCACAGTTATGGATGGTTCTTTGATAGTTAAGCCCTAGCAACTGCGACCAGCAAAAAGCCCCAGGGTCCTACGGACCTGGGGCGACAGGGCAATTGCCCTTGGGGGAAGTTCAGGTAAGCGAAACTCAGCCGGGCCGCTTGCTATTGCGGATTCCGGTGATGGCATCGGCGTAACTCGGCTGGTTGAACACCCCAGAGCCGCTGACGATCGCATTGGCACCAGCTTCGATCACTTGCCAGGCGTTCTCCGCCTTGATGCCGCCATCCACTTCGATCCAGGGATCTAGACCCTTCTCATCGCACATACGGCGCAGGGAACGAATTTTGTCGACCTGGGAGGGGATGAAGCTCTGACCGCCGAATCCGGGGTTAACACTCATGATCAAGACGAGATCGCACAGTTCAAGGCAGTACTCGAGCGTGTCGATGGGTGTACCTGGATTGAGAACGGCACCCGCCATCTTGCCGAGGTCCTTTATTTGGCCGAGGTTGCGGTGCAGGTGGGGGCAGGCTTCCACCTGCACGCTGATGATGTCGGCGCCCGCCTTGGCAAAGTCGGCCACATACTTTTCAGGTTCCACGATCATCAGGTGAACGTCGAGGGGCTTGGTTGTGACAGGCCTAAGGGCTTCCACGATCAAGGGACCAATGGTGATGTTGGGTACGAAGCGCCCGTCCATCACGTCCACATGGATCCAATCGGCTCCCGCCTGGTCGACGGCACGCACGTCTTCGCCAAGGCGGGAGAAGTCCGCAGAGAGGATCGAAGGCGAGATCACCAACGGTTTGGTGCTCATACGGAAACCTCGGCTGGGCATGGAGTGAGCGATTGTAAGGATCAGCCTGCGCTGCCCATCTGGAGCACTGATACAGTTGCGGCCGCTTCAACACCGAAAGCCCCTGCAGTGGCTGGCACTTGCCACCCTGCTTCGGCCTTCCCAATCAAGCTTTACCAAAGCTTCTGAAGCTCCTCTTCCCCCTGCCGGATCACCGTGGATCGCACCCTCATCCAGGAAATTCTCGAGGTCGTTGAACAGGCCGCCATTGCATCCGCTGAATTGACTGGGCTGGGCAAAAAAGATGAGGCCGATGCGGCGGCCGTTGAAGCCATGCGCAAGCGCATGGGCCAGATCCAAATGCAAGGCCGCATTGTGATCGGTGAAGGCGAGCGCGATGAGGCTCCCATGCTTTACATCGGCGAAGAAGTTGGCAGCGGTACCGGACCAGGCGTGGATTTTGCCGTGGATCCCTGCGAAGGCACCAACCTTTGCGCCAACAGCCAGCGCGGTTCCATGGCCGTGCTGGCCGCCTCCGATCGCGGTGGTCTGTTCAACGCCCCCGACTTCTACATGAAGAAGTTGGCTGCGCCCCCTGCCGCCAAAGGCAAGGTGGACATTCGCAAGTCAGCCACTGAAAACATCAAAATCCTCAGCGAGTGCCTGGGCCTAGCCGCTAGCGAACTGACCATCGTGGTGATGGACCGGGCGCGCCACAAGGACCTGATCGCTGAAATTCGGGCCACAGGGGCCCGGGTCCAGCCCATCTCCGATGGTGATGTGCAGGCAGCCATTGCCTGTGGCTTTGCCGGCACGGGCACCCACTGCCTGATGGGCATTGGCGCCGCTCCTGAAGGGGTCATTTCTGCAGCGGCCATGCGCGCCCTTGGAGGCCATTTCCAAGGTCAATTGGTCTATGACCCCGCGGTGGCCCAAACCTCCGAATGGGCCGACTACACCAAGGAAGGCAACATTGCCCGCCTCAACGAGATGGGCATCACCGACGTCGACAAAATCTACGAAGCTGAAGAATTGGCTTCAGGAGAGAACGTCGTTTTTGCCGGTAGCGGCATCACCGATGGTCTGCTGTTCCACGGCGTGAAGTTCGAAACGGATTGCACCCGCACCAGCAGCCTGGTGATTAGCACCCTCGACAACTCGGCACGCTTCACCAACACCATCCATATCAAGGATGGCGCCAAGAGCATCGCCCTGAGCTGAATCCATCTGCCGAAAGAGCGATCAAGCCAGCCTCCATGCACATTGCCGTTATTGGCCTTAGTCACCGCACGGCTCCTGTGGAGATTCGGGAACGCCTCAGCATTCCCGAGCAAACCATGGAGGCTTCCCTTCAGAAGCTTCGTTCCGAGGATGAGGTGCTTGAGGCCTCGATCCTCAGCACCTGCAACCGGCTTGAGATCTATGCCTTGCTTCGCCATCCGGAGCAGGGTATTTCGGCTGTCGGTCGTTTCCTAAGCAGCCATTCCGGTCTTGAGGTGGAGGAGCTTTCCCCCCACCTGTTCACCTTCCACCATGAGGAGGCCATTGCCCACCTCCTGCGGGTAGCAGCGGGCCTCGATTCCTTGGTGCTGGGAGAGGGCCAGATCCTTTCCCAGGTGAAGAAGATGGTGCGCCTGGGCCAGGAGCACCGATCCATTGGTCCGATTCTCAATCGCCTGCTCACCCAGGCCGTCGGCACGGGCAAGCGGGTCCGCACCGAAACAAACCTCGGCACTGGCGCCGTTTCGATCAGCTCGGCCGCCGTGGAATTGGCCCAGCTCAAGGTTGGTCAAGCCAGGGGCCTCGATGAACTGGTGTCCCTTGATCAAGAGCAGGTGGCTGTGGTTGGCGCTGGCCGCATGGCCCGCCTGCTGTTGCAACATCTCCAGGCCAAGGGCTGCAAGGGCCTGGTGCTGCTCAATCGCACCGTCAGCAAGGCTGAACTGCTCGCTGCCGATTTCCCTGCCCTGCCGGTGCAATGCAGGCCCCTAGACGACCTCGACCACTGCCTCAGCACCTGCTCGCTGGTCTTTACGAGTACTGCCGCCGATGACCCGATCATCACAGCCTCGCGGCTGTCAGCCCTTAATCGCCGCTCCAGCTTGATGCTGGTGGATATCGGTGTACCGCGGAACATTTCGGCCGACACCGCGGAACTGCCTGGGGTGGCGTCATTTGACGTCGACGACCTTCAGGAGGTGGTGGCCCGCAACCAGGAAGCCAGGCGCGAAATCGCTGCAGAAGCAGAGGTTTTGCTGGAAGAGGAAGCGCGCCTATTCCTGGAATGGTGGGATGGCCTTGAAGCGGTACCCGTGGTCAATCGCCTGCGCCGCCAACTGGAAGACATCCGCGAACAGGAACTGCAGAAGGCCCTGAGTCGCATGGGCCCCGACCTCTCCAGCCGTGAGCTCAAGGTGGTGGAGGCCCTCAGCAAGGGCATCATCAACAAGATCCTGCACACCCCCATGACGAACCTGCGGGCCCCCCAGCCCCGCCAGCAACGGCATACGGCGATGCGGGTGGTGGAGGAGTTGTTTGAACTCCGTGACGACACCGCTGAGTCCTAATCCCACCACCGGGACTGGGGTGCGATCACCGGTTCGCAACAGTTCATACCGGCGCTGCTGAAAAGCCTGGCCTCAGGACCAGCTGCTCCATTACGGTCAGCCCATTCAATGGATGGGGCCTAGGCACATGAAGCGAGTCCTGGCAATCATTCTGGGTGGCGGTGCTGGTACCAGGCTGTATCCCCTCACCAAGATGCGGGCCAAGCCGGCCGTGCCGCTTGCGGGGAAATATCGCCTCATCGACATTCCCATCAGCAACTGCATCAACTCAGAGATCAACAAGATCTATGTGCTGACCCAGTTCAACAGTGCGTCGCTCAACCGTCACCTGACGATGACGTACAACCTCTCGGCCGGCTTTGGTCAGGGGTTTGTGGAGGTCCTGGCTGCCCAGCAAACCCCTGATAGCCCGAGCTGGTTTGAAGGCACTGCCGATGCGGTGCGCAAATACCAGTGGCTATTCCAGGAGTGGGACGTGGACCATTACCTGATCCTTTCTGGCGATCAGCTGTATCGGATGGATTACAGCAAATTCGTCCAACATCACATTGATACGGGTGCCGATCTCAGTGTCGGTGCTTTGCCAGTTGACCAAGCCCAGGCCGAGGACTTTGGTCTGATGCGTACGGCGAGTGACGGGCGCATCGCCGAATTCCGCGAGAAGCCCAAGGGGGAGGCCCTCGATGCCATGCGGGTCGACACCCAAAGCCTTGGCCTATCTGCCGAGGAGGCAGCCAAGCGCCCTTTCCTGGCTTCCATGGGCATCTATGTCTTTAGCCGCCAGACCCTGTTTGACCTTCTGATCAAGCATCCCACCGCCACCGATTTTGGCAAGGAGATCATTCCTGCGTCCCTGGCCCGGGGGGACCGGCTCCAAAGCTTCCTGTTCGATGACTACTGGGAGGACATCGGAACCATCGGTGCCTTCTATGAAGCGAACTTGGCCCTAACAGCCCAACCCAATCCTGCGTTCTCGTTTTACGACGAGAAGTTCCCGATCTACACCCGTCCCCGTTATCTGCCCCCCAGCAAATTGCAGGATGCCCAGGTGACCGAATCGATTATCGGCGAAGGTTCCTTGCTGAAGGCCTGCAGCATTCACCACTGTGTGCTGGGAGTCAGGAGCCGCGTTGAAGATGAGGTTGTGCTTCAGGACACCCTGGTGATGGGCTCCGACTTCTTTGAATCGTCGGAGGAGCGCGCTGTTTTGCGGGAACGGGGGGGCATCCCCCTGGGTGTGGGCAAGGGGACCACGGTGAAGCGGGCGATTCTCGACAAAAACGTGAGGATCGGCAGCAACGTCACGATCATCAACAAGGATCGGTTGGAGGAAGCCGATCGCCCAGAGCTCAATTTCTACATCCGCAACGGAATTGTGGTGGTTGTCAAGAATGGGACCATCGCCGATGGCACTGTCATCTAGGCCCTGGACTACCCCCTAAAGCCAGGAGTTGCTGACACGACTGTGGCCATCCTGTGACGCTCTTCCCATCGGAGGGCCAGCGTTGCCACACTGATCGAACAGACACCAAACGTTCCCGATGGGCAAGGCGCATTTTGGCCTGATTGGTTTGGGCGTGATGGGCGAGAACCTCGTCCTTAATGCCGAACGCAATGGTTTTTCCAGTGCCGTTTACAACCGAACCTTTGCCAAAACCCAGGAGTTCTTGGTGGGTCTTGGCGCGGGTAAACAAATTGTGGGAGCGGCAACCCTTGAGGAGTTCGTGGGTCTGCTGGAGCGCCCGCGCCGCATCTTGATGATGGTGAAGGCCGGTCAACCGGTCGATGACACCATTGCCGCGATCTCCCCATTCCTGGAGGAGGGAGACCTGCTCATCGATGGGGGCAATTCCCTCTACACCGATACCGAGCGCCGGGTTGCCGAGCTGGAACGCCAAAGTTTTGGCTACATCGGCATGGGGGTCTCGGGGGGGGCCAAGGGTGCCCTGGAGGGGCCGAGCATGATGCCCGGTGGCACCAAGGCCGCCTACGACGCGATCGAGCCCCTGGTTCAGAAGATGGCGGCCCAGGTCGATGACGGCCCCTGTGTCACCTACATCGGTCCAGGCGGGGCGGGCCATTTCGTCAAGACCGTCCACAACGGCATTGAATACGGGATTGAGCAGATCCTTGCCGAGGCCTACGACCTGATGAAGCGGGTTGGCGGCCTGGGTGGTGACCAGATGGCTGATGTTTTGGGCCAATGGAACCAAACCGAAGAGCTGGCCTCCTTCTTGGTGGAGATCACCGAGATCTGCCTTCGTACCAAAGACCCCGCCGATGGCTCTGACCTGGTTGAGCACATCGTCGATGCGGCTGGTCAAAAGGGCACCGGCCTTTGGACCGTGGTCAGCGCCTTGGAAATGGGGGTACCCGTGCCCACCATTTACGCAGCCCTGAATGCCCGGGTGTTGAGTTCCCTGCGACCGGAACGGCAAGCGGCAGAAGCCGTGCTCCCTGCCCCCGCCCCCCATGGGTTTGACCTCGGCAGCGTCGAGACCGGGATGGAGCCGCTGCGGGATGCCTGCATCGCTGCCTGCATCGTGAGCTATGGCCAAGGCATGGCCCTGCTTCAGGAAGCCTCAAAGCTGCACGACTACAACCTCAACTTCTCGGCCATTGGCCAGATCTGGAAAGGGGGCTGCATCATTCGTGCCCGTTTGCTGCAACGCATCCAGGACGCCTACAGCGCCAACCCCAACCTGGCCAACCTGATGGTTGATCCGTGGTTTGCTGACGAAATCAATCGCAGGCTTCCCGGCCTCCGCCAGGTGGTGGCCGGTGCAGCCCTCGCTGGGATCCCTGTTCCCTGTCTGTCCAGCACCCTCGACTACATCGATAGCTATCGCACGGGTCGCCTACCCCAAAACCTTGTGCAAGCCATGCGGGATTGCTTCGGCTCCCTCACCTACGAGCGCACCGATCAAGCGGGTGCCTTCCACACCGAATGGCTTTGATGGCCACCTACAACCTTGAGATCAGCAGCGATAGCGCCCAACTGGCCCGTCGCTGTGCGGAGCAAATCGCTATTTGGATCAAGCTCGCCCTTGACCAACGGGATCGGGCCCAGATTGCCCTCTCCGGCGGCGGTACCCCGGCAGGTGCCTACCGCACCTTGAATGGTCAACACCTGCCCTGGAATCGGGTGGATGTGCTGCTCGGGGATGAACGCTGGGTTGCAGCAACTGATCCCGCCAGCAATGCCCGCATGCTCGGTGAAACCCTCCTGGCGGCCGGGGGCCCAGGCGCGCAGGCCTGCTTCCACCCCGTCCCCACCCAGCTCGAGAGCCCCGAGCTTTCGATGCAGGCCTATGAACAGACACTGCGGCAGCTGTGCCCCGGGGATCCGCCGGTGTTTGATGTGATGGTGCTGGGCCTTGGTGAAGACGGCCATACGGCGTCACTCTTTCCCGGTACCAGTGCAACCACGGTGTGTGATCGGGCCGTCACGGTGGGAGTTGGCAATGGCCTCGAGCGCATCAGCCTCACGGCCCCTGTGCTCAGTGCTGCCCGCCAGGTGATTGTGCTCGTGAGTGGGGCGGCCAAGGCCCAGGCGTTGCAGAGGCTTCTGGACCCCGACGAATCAGCCGAGCGCACCCCGGCCAAGCTGGTCCAACCCCAAAGCCCTGTGCTTGTGCTGGCCGACGCCGCCGCCGCGGGGGGGCTCCCTGCGCCAGGCTGAGCCTTGATCAATTGGTTCCTGGCCATGGCAGCACCCCTTTTGATCGCCGCAGGATCTGGTTTCGCCGGATGGCAGCCCTTGAATGACACGATCATGGGAGGCCGCAGCCAAGGCGATTGCTACGCCACCGATGAGGGGCTGGTGATGGAAGCCAACGTGGATCCCCAGGGGGGCGGGTTTGTCAGCTGCCGCTCTCCTGTCTACGCACCGCCGCTCGACCTCTCCGGCTACGGCGCCCTCCAAATCGAACTCGATGGCGACGGTCGCCGCTACAAGCTGGCCATGGCCTGTCGGGATGGGGTGGCAGGGCTCACCGAATTGATCCCAGGGGGCCTGCGCTGGGTGGCTGAATTTTCGACCCAGGCCACCGGCCCATCGGTGGTCGCCATCCCTTTTGGCCGGCTCACTCCCAGCGTGCGGGCCACCCCCGTGGGCCTACCGCTGCTGCGCTTTGACCCCCAACAGATCACCCGAATCCAGATTCTGCACTCCAAATTTGGGGATGCGGGTGCTCCTAATCCAGGGTTTCGCCCTGGGAAGTTGCGCCTGGTGATTCGCTCCATTCACGCCGTGACCTGAGGTGGAGGAGCTCACGTCGATGGCCGAAGGGTTCGAGCCCTTTCTCACCGACATGGCCCGGGCCGCCGATCTCTGCCTCAAGCCCCACCACCATGCCCTGCGCTTTAGCGGCCAACCGCCAGCCACGATCGGCGATGTCCAAGACTGTTGCCTGTTGATCGAGGTGCGTGATGCCCAGGGCATTCGCCACAACAGCCTCGACCTCGAGCTGGAGATTTACCGCAGTGGCAGCGACCTCAACCTGATGCTCAGCCGCTTAAACGACGACAAGCTACCCGTTCTGTGGCACGGCAACCACCCGGTGTGGATGCATAGCGGCACGGGCGACCGCTGTGAGCGGCCCGCCGACGGTGCCCCCATGGAAGCCCTGTGTCGGCGAATCCGGGCCTTGCTTGCCTAGGGCTGATCGGTGACAGCCCCCTTGCTGCTGCTGCTCACCAGGCGGGCGTACTTGCCCAGAACGCCGGTGGTGTAGCGGGGTTTCGGTGGCGTCCATGTGGCCCGCCGCTGGGCCAGTTCGGCCTCGTCCACATTCAATTGAATCAACAACTGGTGGGCATCAACGGTGATGCTGTCGCCTTCATGGACAAGGCCAATGGTGCCCCCCACCGCAGCCTCTGGGGCCACGTGGCCAACCACCATGCCGTAGGTGCCGCCGGAGAACCGACCATCGGTAATCAGGGCCACCTTGTCGCCAAGACCCTGGCCAATGATTGCGGAGGTTGGGGACAGCATCTCGCGCATCCCAGGACCGCCAACGGGCCCTTCGTAGCGGATGACCAGCACATCCCCTTCCTTGATCTTGCCGTCGAGAATGGCTGCCAGGCAGTCTTCCTCACTTTCAAAAACCCTAGCCGGGCCTGTGACTTGGGGATTCTTGACGCCACTGATTTTGGCAACGCTGCCCTCGCTGGCGAGATTGCCCTTCAACACCGCCAGGTGGCCTTTGACGTAAAGGGGATTGGAGAGTGGGCGGATCACATCTTGATCCGCCCTGGGCACCGATGCCACATCGGCCAGAACCTCAACCAGGGTTTTTCCCTCGACAGTGCGGCAGTTTCCATGCAGAAGCCCGGCATCGAGAAGCAGTTTCATGACCTGGGGAATGCC
>CAIYSK010000039.1 GCA_903928835.1 uncultured cyanobacterium | reverse complement strand
GGCCCTGATGCTGATGCGGATGTACACCCGTTGGGCCGAAGACCATGGCATGAAGGTGTCGGTGGCGGAACTCTCCGAGGGGGAAGAGGCCGGCATCAAAAGCTGCACCCTGGAAATTGAAGGCCGCTATGCCTACGGATACCTCCGTAATGAAAAGGGCACCCACCGGCTGGTGCGGATCTCCCCGTTCAATGCCAACGACAAGCGGCAAACCAGCTTTGCGGGGCTGGAGGTGATGCCCAAGCTCGATGAGGAGGTCAAGCTCGACATTCCCGAAAAAGACCTGGAAATCACCACGTCCCGCTCCGGTGGCGCCGGCGGCCAGAACGTGAACAAAGTGGAAACGGCCGTGAGGATCCTGCACATCCCCACCGGCCTGGCGGTTCGCTGTACCCAAGAGCGATCCCAGCTGCAAAACAAGGAAAAGGCCATGGCCCTCCTGATGGCCAAATTGCTCGTGATTGCCCAGGAACAACGGGCCGCCGAGATCGCCGACATCCGCGGCGACATCGTGGAAGCAGCTTGGGGAAACCAGATCCGCAACTACGTCTTCCACCCCTACCAAATGGTTAAAGACCTGCGCACCAGCCACGAAACCACCGATGTGCAGGGGGTGATGGATGGCGACCTCGATCCCTTTATCCAGGCGCTGCTGCGCCAAGGTGTGGAAGTGGGTATGGGAGCTGAGAGCTAATGGCCTCCTCGGACAGCTTTGTGAAATTGGCCATGCGCAACCTGGTGCGCAAAGGCAGCCAAAGCCTGCTGCACTTTGGGTTGACTGCGGTGGGTCTCACCGGCTTCCTGGTGTTGATTGCCTGGCTTGGCCGCCCCGGCCTGCCCCCCACTCCCTAACCGCATCCGCCCCATGGGCCCTGCCATCCGATGAGCATT
Source organism: uncultured cyanobacterium (assembly GCA_903928835.1). Lineage (GTDB taxonomy): Bacteria > Cyanobacteriota > Cyanobacteriia > PCC-6307 > Cyanobiaceae > Cyanobium_A. Next base: position 3,336 of record CAIYSK010000039.1, on the reverse strand, counting down.
CCAGTGGGCAGCATCGATCTGGATCTGGCCTTCCAAACCGGTGACGACCTCCCCCCATCCCTCGTGGCTGACGCCGTGGGATTGGCTGATGCACAAGCCCTGGTGGATCCCTTGGCCGGCAGTGGGGCCTGGGCAGACCTGCTCGGCCCCTGGCTCAGCCAGCTGCAGGCCGAACTCCCCCCCCCACTCCAAGCGGGGGCCTACTGCTTGGGCTTGAGCCTGGTCACCGATGCCGAGATCGCCGAGCTCAATCAGGATTGGCGCCAAAAGCAAGGCCCCACCGATGTGCTGGCCTTCGCCGCCCAGGAAACCATCGACGACGACGGCACCGCCTTCGCCCCCATGCCGCTGCCACCAGATTTCGGCAATGGCGACAGCGACCTGGGACCGGAAGCCCTCGAACTGGGAGACATCGTGATCTCCCTGGAAACCGCCGCACGGCAGGCACCGGACCATGGCCACAGCCTGGCCCAGGAACTGCAGTTCTTAGCGAGCCATGGACTCCTGCATCTCCTGGGCTGGGACCACCCCGATGACGCCAGCCTGCAAGCCATGCTGGCTAGGCAAGACCAGCTTCTCGCTGGCACAAAATGAGATGGAAAGCAGCGTTAGGTTGACCCCCTCGAACCCCCTCAAACCCCAAGCCACCCCCGACGGCGGGCACCGACGGGGCCGAAGGCTCCGCGTGGGGGCCTGGAAAGTGGCTGGTGATCTCCCCAGCAGTTTTCGCTACGCCGCCCAGGGCCTGGCCTACAGCATCGCCAGCCAACGCAATTTCCGCATCCACGTTTTCACCGGGCTGGTGGTCTTCCTGATGGGGCTGTGGCTGGGATTAAGCCCTGAACGGCTGGCCCTACTGGTGCTCACCGTGACGGCGGTCTTGGTGCTGGAACTGCTCAACACCGCCACGGAAGCCGTTGTCGACCTCGCCATTGGCCGCCAGTTCCACCCCCTGGCCCGCATCGCCAAGGACTGTGCCGCCGCCGCCGTGCTCGTGGCGGCGTTGTCATCGCTGATGATTGCCCTACTGCTGTTGGTGCCTCCCCTGCTGGCCCGGCTTGGCTTCTAAGCACCCATGCTCCTGGTTCTCGATAACTACGACAGCTTCACCTTCAACCTGGTGCAGTATCTGGGCGAACTGGCAAGCGACTATCCCCTCGCCTCCGAGCTACGGGTGGAGCGCAACGACGCCCTCAGCCTCGAGCAGATCCGCCAACTCAACCCCGCCGCGATCCTGATCTCCCCCGGCCCCGGGGATCCCGATCAATCGGGAGTTTGCTTAGAGGTGCTGCATGAACTCAGCCCCACCATCCCCACCCTGGGGGTCTGCCTGGGCCACCAGTCAATTGCCCAGGTGTACGGCGGCACTGTGGTGCGCGCCAAGCAGCTGATGCATGGCAAAACCTCGCCGGTGTTCCACGGCAACCAAGGCGTGTTTGAGGGGTTGGCCAACCCGCTCACCGCCACCCGTTACCACAGCCTGATCGCCGAACGAGCCAGCCTTCCCGACTGCCTTGAGATCACCGCCTGGCTCGATGACGACACGATCATGGGCCTGCGCCATCGCGACTATCCCCACCTACAAGGCGTGCAATTCCACCCGGAAAGTGTGCTCACCCAAGACGGCCACAAGCTGCTTGCCAACTTCCTGCGGCTGGCCAGCTCCTAATCGACCGCTGCTAGCTTCGCGCCATCTCTGTGCCCGAACGGGGCCCTGGAACCGATGGCTCGTGCTGCCACCAAAGGCCTGAAAGCTCGTCTGGGTTGGGGAGCCCTGGGGCTAGCAACAGCCATGGCACCTGCAGCCCTGATACCAGCTGCCTTTGCCGGAGGTGGCGTGAGCATCACCAGCTATGGCCACAGCGCCCTCCTGATCCAAGGTGGCGGGGCCAGCGTGCTGGTGAATCCTTTCAAAGCGGTGGCCTGCGCGGCGGGCCTCGCCGAACCTCGGGTCAGCGCCAATGTGATTTTGGCCAGCAGCCTCCTACCCGACGAAGGCGCCAACGTGGCCAGCGGCAAGCGCCTCGTCAAGCCAGGCTCCTACAAAATCGCCGGCCTAAAGATTGATGGGATCTCTGGCCCCCACGACCGCTCTGGCGGGCGCAGGTTTGGTCAGGCCACCCTCTGGCGCTGGAAGCAGGGGGGCCTGGATTTTGCCCACCTGGGCGGCACCGCCGCCAGGCTCAGCCCCGCTGATCGGGTGATGCTCGGCCGTCCTGACGTGTTGATCATTGGGGTGGGCGGTGGAGGCAAGGTTTACGACGGCAGTGAGGCCGCCGCCGTGGTGCGCGATCTCCAACCGAGGCTGGTGATCCCGGTGCAATACGTCAGCGGCAAGACCCCCAAGGATTGCGATCAATCCAGCGTCGAGCCCTTCCTCAAGGCCATGGCTGGTACGCCTGTCAAACGCACCGGTCGCCAGATCAGCCTGCCCGGCAAGCTCAGCGACACCACCGTGATCGAGGTAATGCGCTAGGGAGTGGGGTAGTAGGACGTGGGGTGCTCAATAGCGGCGTAGGCCGCCCAGAAGCGCTGCATCTGCTCGAGGGTGCCGATGCTCACCCGCAGGGAGCCCGAGATCAACGGCTTGCCATCCATCGAGCGCACCAGGATGCCAGCCTCCCGCAACCTGGCTTCGACCAGCGCCGGCCCCTGCTTAGGCCAGACCAACAGGTAGTTCCCCCCCGCTGCATGGTGTCTCACGCCCGCAGCCCTGAATTGCTGCACCAGCCAATCCCTGGCTTGCCCCACCTGCTGGACATAGGCATCCACATAGGACTGATCAGCCAAAGCAGCTAGGGCCGCCGTCACCGCAAAGCTGTTGATGTCGTAGGGGCCACTCACCCGGGAGACCCGATCAACCACGCCCGGATCGCCGATGGCAAAGCCCATGCGCAGGCCCGCCAACCCTGCGGTTTTGGCCAACGACCGCAGCACCAGCACATTGGGCTGGTGGGCAAAATCCACCAGGGGCATCAGGCTGTCGCCCGTGAAGGCCTCATAGAGCTCATCCACCACCACCAGGGTTTTGGGAGCGGCGGCGGCCAACTCCAGGATCAGCTCCGGTGCGAGGCGGGTGCCGGTGGGATTGTTGGGATTACAAATCAGCAGGAGGCGCGGGGGCTGGCCTAGGAGGGCGGCCCGGAGCCGTTCGAGGGGGAAAGCGAAATCGGCTCCCTCGTAGGGGATGGCCTCAATCGCCATTCCCTGCATCTGGGCGCAGGGGGTGTAGTAGCCAAAGGTGGGACTGGTGGTGAGCAGGCGATCGCCGCTGGCTCCATAGGCGTGGAACACCGCATGCAAGGCCGCATCCACACCGTTAAAGAGGCCCACGTG
>CAIYSK010000038.1 GCA_903928835.1 uncultured cyanobacterium | reverse complement strand
AATGTTCCTCAAAAGCCTAGAGCTGATCAGTACCTTCACCCCAGACCTCACCGCTGGCCAATTGCTTGAGGTGGAGCGCAAGCTGGCGGTCACCAAGAAGCGGGCCTTCGAGCGTTGGGTGATGCGTTCCCTGAAGCGGCGCGAGAAGGCGGAGGAGAAGGCCCGCCGCCGTTTTGATCGGGAACGCACCCTGCGGGCCTGGATGGAGTGGTTCGCCCTCGATGTGACCCGTCAGGCTGTTGTGCCCTTGGCCTCGCTGCTGGCGGTGGCAGTGGCCGCTGGCTGGTGGTGGGGCAGTCAGCAAAACTGCCGTCAGCTCATCGTGGATCCAGGCGTGCGGCCCGCGCTGCAGCGGCCCTCTCCCTAGGCCCCGGAGTCGGGGTCCCAGTGAAACCGTCCCGGCGAGGGGAGCTACCGGTCAAACTGGAGGCTTCCCTGTGCCAGGACTGTCGCCATGGCCGCCGATCCCCTTGATTCGTTTCGCCTCAAGCTCATGCAGGAGTTGTTGCCGGTGGGGCTGGCGGTAGCCGACCGGGCCCGCAAGGGGGGGGCGAAGGATGTGATGGCGGCCTTTCAGGCCGGCGATGGCGATCCGCTGGAGCAGTTGCGCCAGGAGGGCGAAGGGGCAGCCAGCCAGGTGCGCCAGAGCTTGGACCGTCTGCGCCCAGGCTTGGGCAATCCCGTGATGAAAGTGGAGGTGCGGGATGTGCCGGATGGGCCTGGGGATCCGCTGAGTCCGGATGACAGTGCGGCGCTGCAGGAGGGCCTGGGCCGGATCGCGGAGCGCCTACAGCTGCTGGAGCAGCGACTTGGAGCCGAATAGGCATGGTGGCTGGCCAGAGATCATCTCGCCATAGCGGCATGGGCCAGCAGCCGGTCCTGCTCTTGGTGGTGGTTCTCCTGTTGAGCAGCGCCATGGTGGCGAGGCTCGCCTGGTTGCAGTTGGTCCAAGGCAGTGAAAACAAGGCTCGGGCCGATGACAACCGCATTCGGCTGATGCCCCGTAATCCCATTCGCGGCCGGATCCTCGACCGCCATGGGGATGTCTTGGCGAGTAGTCGTCTCACCTACAACCTCTATCTCCAGCCCCGCCAGGTCAGCGATACCCAGTGGCCGGCGCTACGGGATCGCCTGGCGAAGGTCTTGGCTTTGGGCGCTGCCAGCTTGGACCAGGCCCGGGTCAATGGGGCGAATCCCGAAGGGTTCCGGGTTCCCCTCATGGCTGGCTTGACCAGTGTTCAGGTGCTGCGCTTTCGCGAGCAGATTGATGCCCTTAAGGGGGCCGAGGTGGACACCGATGTGTTGCGCAGTTACCCCCATGGCCGACTCGGTGCCCACGTGTTGGGTTACACCAGCGGCATCACCGAAGAGGAATACCAACGGCTCCAAACCAAGGGATATCGCATCCGAGATCGGGTTGGGCGCAGCGGGGCGGAGAAGGCCTTTGAGTCGTCGTTGCGGGGCCAATGGGGCGGGCAGCAGGTAGAGGTCAACGCGGCGGGGCAGGTTCAACAGGTCTTGGGTGATAAGCCGGCTAAACCCGGTCAGGACCTCACCCTCACCTTGGATTTGCCCCTGCAGCAGGCGGCGGAGCGGGCCCTTGATGGCGTGAGCAAGGGGGCGATTGTGGCGATGGATCCCCAGACCGGCGCGATTCGAGCCATTGCCAGCCGACCCACCTTTGATCCGAATGTGTTCTCCGATGGCCCAACCAGCAGCCAGTGGGCCAGCCTTAATTCTCCCAACGCGCCGCTGCTGAACCGGGCCTTTCAGGGGTTTCCTCCGGCGAGCACCTTCAAGTTGGTCACCACGATCGCGGCCCTGGAATCAGGCAGGTTCACCGCCACCTCCCAGCTGATGACCATGCATTCCTTCTGCTATGCGGGGCTTTGCTATGGCGACCACGCCGCCTTGGGACGCATTGGCTTCCCGATGGCCCTGGCCGTGAGCAGCAACACTTTCTTCTACCAGGTGGGATTGAAGCTCGGGCCCGCCCTCCTATTTGATGCTGCCCGGCGCATGGGCTATGGCAGTGTCACGGGCCTGGAGTTGGCCGACGAGGAAACCTCCGGGTTACTCGGCGATCCCGCTTGGAAAAAGAAAGTCCTGGGGGAAGCCTGGACCCCCGTGGACACCATCACCTCGGCGATTGGCCAGGGGGCCCTGCAGGTGACCCCGATCCAGATGGCGCGCCTCTATGCGGCCGTGGCCAATGGGGGCTGGTTGGTCACTCCCCACTTGGTGGAACGGCCCACCAAGCGCCGTTGGCTGGGTCTGCATCCGGCCACCCTGCAGGTGTTGCATCAAGGCCTGCGGATGGTGGTGACCCAGGGCACAGGCAAGGTGCTCAATGACCCCAACCTGCCTCCAGTGGCAGGCAAAACCGGTACCGGCGAAGATCCACCCCGGCCGGATCACTCCTGGTTTGGGGGGTATGCCCCAGCGGACAAGCCCAGCTTGGTGATCGTGGCCTTTGGCGAAAATTCAGGGGGCTATGGCGGCACGGTGGCCGCCCCCATGGTGAAGGCCCTGATGACCACGTGGTTCCGCGGTGCGAATGCCGTTAGCCCTGCCAAGGCAAAGCGATAGGACTCCAGGGTTAAGCCACCAGTTGCAGATCAGGCTTGCCGAGCAGCGTGCGGTAGTAGCCCCTTAGCTGTTCGGTGGCGCTGGCCCAGCCCCAGCGTTCAGCCTCTTGACGGGCGTTGTTCCGCAGGGCTTGGCGCTCGCTCGTGTCGCCGAGGAGCCGTTGGACCGCTGCGGTCAGGCTCGCCGCGCCCCCATCCAGGCCCTCGGGCTCGTAGAGGCAGCCATTGACCCCGTCGCTGACGATGTCGGGGATGCCGCCGCGGTTGGCCCCCACCACCGGGCAGCCTGCCGCCATGGCTTCCAGCAAGACCAGGCCAAGGGTTTCGGTGCTCGAGGGGAAGACAAAGGCATCGCCACTTGCATAGGCCGCAGCCAGCTCTTCGCCGGCTAGATACCCCACAAACTGGGCAGGCATGCCAGCAAAAATTTTCTCCAGCTGTGGGCGGTAGGGCCCATCTCCCACCAGGGCCAGCCTGGCATCGGGCATGGCCTCGAGCACGGGTTTGATGCGCTCGATTTGCTTCTCAGCCGAGAGCCGACCGATATAGAGGAGCAGCTTGCCGGTGTCGCTGCGGCCGCCGAGCAGCTTCTCGCGCATGGTCTCTGAGCGGAGCTCAGGCCGGAATAGCTCCGTATCCACCCCGCGCTGCCACAGGTCGGTGTGCTGGATCCCCTTGTCGCTGAGTTCCCCCACCATGGCGGTGGAGGTACAGAGATTCAGGCTGGCCTGGTTGTGGGCCGCCTTCAGGAGCTCCCAGAGCAGGGGTTCGAGCATGCCCATCCCGTAGTGCTCCAGGTACTTGGGCAGATGGGTGTGATAGCTCGCGACCAAGGGATAGCCCTTGGTTTTGGCCAGCCAAATACCCCCCAAGCCCAGCACCGCTGGATTCACCACATGCACCAAATCCGGGTCGAAGCGCTCGAGGGCTTCTGCCACGGCGGGCCTGGGGAGGGCCAGCTTGAGTTCGGGATAGAGGGGGAGGGGCATGGCCGGTACGCCCACCACCTGGGCTCCCATGTAGTTGGAAGGGCAACCTTCAGGACAAAAGATCAGCACCTCATCGCCAGCGGCAACCAGGTGTTGGATGGTTTTGGTGAGCCGGGTGACGATCCCGTCAACCTTGGGGAGAAAGGTTTCGGTGAAAAAGGCGATCTTCAAGGGAGGGGCCTGCTCTAAGCCGTTTGGATGGCCTGGGCCTGGGTTTGGGTCCAGGCGGAGTTGCAGGGAATGCGGCTGCGGTCACAGCGATCAGCCCAGCGGCGAGCCACATCCACCACTTCGGCCAGGAGGCCGTCATCGAGGGTGGTGGGGTTGAGGCCTAGCTCGATAAAGCAGCGGTTGTCCACGATCAAATCGTTTTCAACGGCTTCATTGCGGGGGTTTGGCAGGTTGTTGATCTGGGCACCGGTCAGGGCAGCAACCTTTTGGGCGAGTTCTCCTACCTGGTGACTTTCGGTCATCTGGTTAAAGATTT
>CAIYSK010000037.1 GCA_903928835.1 uncultured cyanobacterium | reverse complement strand
GGTGAGATTAACCTGCGGCCCTTCTGCGCCGTAGGCACGCCCGGGCCAGCGCCGGGGCGCCAGCGAGTGCCCAGGGGCCAGGGCCCGCGCTAAGACAAGGGGGGACGGGACCTGCCGGCGCACCGCCGGTCGCGACTGCCGGTCCCCTTCGTCACCATGTTCAACACCGTTCTCTTCCCGATCGATCGCAGTCGCCAGGCCGCCGAAACCGCTGCCACAGCCTTGAAATTGGCCCAGAAACACCAGAGCCGTCTGGTGCTGCTCTCGGTGGTGGAGCCTGACCAGGACGACCATGCCGCCGTGGCGACCCTGCTGGAGGATGCCCGCAAGCGCTTTTTGGCTGAGGGGATGGAGTGCCAACTGATCGAGCGGCAGGGCAAGCCCGCCTTTGTGATCTGCGATGTGGCCGATGAAATCAATGCCGATGTGATCGTGATGGGCACCCGGGGCCTCAGCCTGGAGCCGGAAGAAGCCAGCACCGCGTCGCGGGTGATCCAGCTGGCCCCCTGTCCCGTGTTGGTGGTGCCTTGAGCGAGGCCGCCGCCGCTGCTGAAGCGCAGTTGAACAAGGACGACCAAGGGGGGCCGGCCGACGAAGCGAACAGCGCCGAGCAAGCGAGCAGCGTCGACGAAGCGACCAGTGCCGACGAAGCGAGCAGCGCTGCCGAGGGGAATCCAGATGCCCAGCTCAGTAGGGCGGCCCCGCTGAGCAGTACGACCCAGTTGAACAGCGCTGCCCAACTGAGCAGCGCCGCCCCGGCGATCCAGTGGTATCCGGGCCACATCGCCAAGGCCGAGAAGTCCCTCACCGAAAACCTGGCCAAGGTGGACCTGGTGATCGAGGTGCGCGACGCCCGCATCCCGCTCGCCACCGGCCACCCGCGCCTGCAGCGCTGGATCAAGGGCAAGCAGCACCTGCTCGTGATCAACCGCCGCGACATGGTGAGCGCCGAGGCGCGCCACGCCTGGGACCAGTGGTTCCGCGCCGCCGGCCAAACCCCCTGGTGGTGTGACGCCAAGGTCGGCACGGGCGTGAAGCAATTGCAAACGGCGGCGATCCGGGCCGGCGAGCAGCTCAATGCCCGCCGCGCCGGACGGGGCATGAAACCCCGGCCGGTGCGGGCCCTGATGCTGGGCTTCCCCAACGTGGGCAAATCGGCCCTGATCAACCGGCTGGTGCGGCGCAAGGTGGTCGATAGCGCCCGCCGGGCCGGCGTCACCCGCAGCCTGCGCTGGGTGCGCCTCGGCCAGGACCTCGACCTGCTCGATGCCCCCGGCGTGTTGCCGCCGCGGCTCGACGACCAGTTCGCCGCCCTGCGCCTGGCCCTCTGTGATGACATCGGCCAGGCGGCCTACGAGGGCGAGGCGGTGGCCCTGGCCTTCCTGCGCTTGCTAGCGCTCCTGGAGCCGGTGGCTGGTGCCGGCGTGGCGGCGGGCCTGCTGGAGCGCCGCTATGGCATCGCCGCCCAGGATCCCAATGCCTGGCTGGAGGCGGCCGCCAGCCGCCACACCAGCGGCGATGAGGGCCGCATGGCCCAGCGGCTGCTCGATGATTTCCGTCGCGCCCAGCTGGGGCCGATCGCCCTGGAGCTGCCCCCCAGCCCATGAGTGCCTTTGGCGAAGGCGAAGGCGAATTGCTGACGCTCCACTACCCCAAGCCCCTGCCGATGCGGCTGGACCGCTGGCTGGTGGCCCAGCGGCCCGAGCAGAGCCGGGCCCGCATCCAGAAATTCATTGATGCGGGCTACGTGCGCGTCAATGGGGTCACCGGCCGGGCCAAAACGCCCCTGCGGCTTAACGATGAGGTGCAGCTGTGGATGCCGCCGCCCGAGCCCCTGCCCTACCTGCTGGCCC
>CAIYSK010000036.1 GCA_903928835.1 uncultured cyanobacterium | reverse complement strand
TGGCGTTGTTTCAGGCGTCTGAGCAGCGCTTCGGGCAGCCTTCGGGGGGACTGCTGCTGCCAGATGAGGTTGTCGCTTGGCCCCAGGTTGGCAAGGGAGGCCAGGGTGGCTGGAGGCAGGGCGATGGAGTCGTCCGGGGTTCCAACCAAGGTGGAGGCCAAGGCGGCAATGGCCCCGTTGTTGCGGTAGGTGGTCTGCAGGCGGACCGACGCGTCCCCAAGCCGTTGGCGCTGCTCTGGGGCGTTGAGTTCCAGCAACACAGCTCCGGCGCCGATCGGTGGCAGCTGGCCGCTGTCGCCCACCAGCACCAGTCGGCTTTCGTTGGGGAGCGCATTGAGCAGGGCCTGCATCAGGGCGAGGTCCACCATCGACACCTCGTCGACAACCACGAGGTCGAGGGGTAAGGGGTGGCGGCGGTTGCGGCCAAAGCGCTCACCCCGGCTCTCCAGGAGCCGGTGCAGGGTGGTGCAGGGCAGGGCCAGGGGGGCAATGGCGGCCTTGAGCCGGGCTGCGGCCTTGCCCGTGGGGGCTGCCAGTTGGATGCGGCAGTCGGGCTGTTGGTGGCGCACGGCCTCCACCATGGCCACCACCGTGCTGGTCTTGCCCGTACCGGGGCCACCTTCCAAGAGCACCAGCTGGAGTTCCAACACGGCTTGCACGGCCTTCCGTTGCTGGGGATCCAGGCGGTGCTTGCTAGCCACCCCTTGGCTGAGTTCTGCGCTGGCGTGGGGTTGATCGAGGTGGGCTGGATGGGGTTGGCAGGCGCGGGCCAGGAGCGCTTCAAGCACCTCTTGGCGCTGGGCCCACCAGCGGCGCCACATCACCCGATCGCCTTCCACCACCAAGGGTCCATCGGGATTGTGGCCCAGGGCTGAAGCCAGGGCGGCTTGACGGTGCCCCTCGGAGGGCAGCGCTATCTCTAGGGATCCCTCCAGCAGGGCGGCCGTGAGGCTTTCAACCAGGGCGTTGATCTCCGGGTTCGCTGGGCAGCCATGCAGTCGGGGCAGGGCTTCGCCCAGGGCCTCAGCCAGGGAAGCCATCCAGGGCGGCTGATCTGGTGTGGTCATGCGGCTCTGGCCTCCGCTGGTCTGGTGAGGGCGCGATCCAGGGCGAGTACGCGCTCCAGGGGGGCGCGCTCTAAAAACATGCCGGGGACAACCCCACCGCTATTAGCCAGGGATTGGGACGCATCGCCGCCACCGGGGGCGCCGCGCAGGAACACATAGGCATAGCCCCCCAGGTGTTGTTCGGGTTTGTAGTGGGGAAGCCGCCAGCCCAGGTAGCGGTGCAGGGCTACCAGGTAGAGGTGCGCCTGCAGGGGGTAATGGTTGGCGGCCATCAGCTCGACCATCGCCTGCGGGCCGTAGTGCCTGGGGCCGCAGGCCAGGGGTTGGCCCTGGTTATCCCGTTCCCCCATCCAATTGCTTTTCCAATCAGCCACCCACCAGCGGACCTGGCCATCGAGGCCCGGGGCGCGAAACACCAGATCAATGGAGCCGGTGAGGAAGCCTTCGCTCATCACGGCCAAGTGCCCCAGGCTGTTGGCGTAGCTGGTGCCAAACGAGCCGCCGGGGTGGTCGGCAAAGGCTGCCTTCAGGCCCTGGGCTGTGACCCGGCCAATGGTGAGATCGAAGTTGAGTTCGTTGAGCCTCGCGTCAACGGCCAAATGGTTGAGCTGGAAGCTGCCCAGGGGACCGCCAAAGGGGGTGGCCAGCAGTTGTTCAATCCCCAGGATTACGGCATCGGTGTTGGTGGTGGCGATGCCTGAGCGCTGCAATTCCCGCTCCACCAGGGCGAGGTTGGCAGGGGTCTGGGCGGGATGTTGGTAGTCCAGTTGCTCGAGGATGCGGTGCAGGCAATCGCCGGCATTGGCGCCCCGGGGAAAGGTGGCAAGGGGCCCTTGTTCGCTCCATGGCTCGGGGTTCGGCGCCTCGAGAATTGTCGCTGCGAGATCTGCCGCTGCGAGATCTGTCTCCAGGCTTTGCCCATCGGTTTCTCGACCCTCTTCAAGGGCCTCGGGGGCGGCTCCATGGCTGCCATGGGTCCAGCTGGTGTAGCTACTGCGCCCCCAGCTGGTGTCGAAGCTGCGCCGGGGCACGGGGCCGCTGCTGAGGGGCGGCCGTTCGAGGTTGTTGCTTGGTAATGGGCTGGCTGGGGCCGTGGTGGTGGGTTCCAGCAACTCGATCGGCAATCCCCGCCCAGTGATTTCCCCTTCAAGCAGGAGGCGCCATTCGGCATCGCTGCGCTGTTGATAGGACCCATCCGGTGCTCCAGGGCCAACCGTGGGCAGGGGCTCTTCACTGAATAGCCAGGGATGCAGGGGGTTGCCCTCCTGGTCATGGGCTGGTCCCCAGGCCAGCACCAGCAGATGCATGGCCCGGGTTGCGGCCACATAGGCCAAGCGCTCCCGTTCCTCCAGGTCGGCTTGGAGCTGGTGGTAGTGGGCCTGATAGCCAATGCCCCAGTGGCGGTTGAGGTGCAGATCCAGCCCGGGCTCCCCCTCTCTCTGCCAGTTGGGATGCCAGCGCACGCCCAGCCGCGGGGCCCCTGGCCCCTGGCCTGTAGGGGCTTGCCAGAGGTAGGGGCAAATCACCACCGGATATTCGAGGCCCTTGCTGCGGTGCACGGTGACCACTGAGACGGCCGCATCGACCACGTCGCTGTGGGGCTGGTGGGCCTCCGGCACCAGGCGATCGGGATCGAGCCGGCGCCGCCGGAGCCAGTCGGCTGCGGCCGCGGGGCTGAGGTGGTCGGTGTGGAGGCACTCCTGCACCAACTCGGCGCTTTGCTGGAGATCGGCCAGCAGCCTTCCGCCCAGGGATAGTTCGGCCAGGCCCCGGGTTTGCAGCAGGCTTCCCAGGACGCCCAACAGGCCCCGGCGGGGCAATTGCTCGGCCAGCAAACCCACCCGGCCGGCCAGCTCGCTCCACCCCTCGGGCCCGGTTTGGGCTAGCTGCTCAGGGCTCCAGCCGAGTAGGGGCGATGCGGCTAACAGGCGCAGGCGGTTGGGGTTGGCCGGATCGGCGAGGGCATCGAGAAAGCGTTGCAAGGCAGCGGCACCCGGGCTTTCGAGCACATCTCCCTTGCTCACCAGCCGGCTGGCGATGCCCCAGTGCTCGAGGGCCTGGCGCAGGGCTTCGGCCTGGCCATGGGTGCTCACCAGCAGGCAGATATCCCCCGCGGTTAGCCGGTGGCTTTGCTCGCCCCGCGCCAGAACGAGCCCCCGGCCGAGGAGCTGGGCGCAGTAGGTGGCAATCTGCCCGGGCAGGGCCTGCTCCAGCGCGCTGCGGCTGGGGGCCTTGGTGCCTGCGGTCCTGGATCCCCCCAGCCAGAGCAACTTGAGGGGATGCTCATCGGCGTTGAGGTTCAGCGTCCCTTTGGTGGCCTTGGCTTCCACCGGCGGCACCGCCAACTTGGATCGCCGCAGCCCAGGGGCCATCAACCGGTTTAGGGCCTGGATCAGACCAGGGGCTGAGCGGTAGTTGTCCTTCAGACCACTGATCCCCCCATCAGCTTCGGCACAGGAGCGGGCCAGCAGATAGGTGGCCAGCTCGCCACCACGGAAGCGATAGATCGCCTGCTTGGGATCTCCCACCATCACCAGCCGGTGCTGGGTGGGGGTAAAGGCCCTCGAGAGGATGCGCCACTGGATGGGGTCGGTGTCTTGGAACTCATCAATCAGGGCGGCGCCGTAGCGCTCCCCCACGGCGGCCAGCAAGGCTGTGCTCGACGCTTCCCCGGGATCCAGGCCTTCGAGCAGTTGGGCAAAGCCAAGTCGGGCACTGCGTTGGCGTCGTTGCTTGATTTGGGCCCGGCCCCAGTGACAGGCGTGGAGCAGGAGCCGTTCGGTGGGTCCCTCCACCAGGGCGGCAATGGCCTGCATTAGCTCCGGATTGGGCAGCGAAGGCTCGCCCTTGGCCGGGGCCTCGATCGGCCGCGCCACCTTCAAAAAGGCTCCGGGGTGGAAGTACGTGGTGAGCAGCTCCTGGGCCGAGGTGGCGCCGTAGTGACCCGCTTCGCCCATGGCCTGAATCCAGCCCTCAATTAGCCCGACCCGGTCCTTGGTGGGCTTGGGGCTGTAGGGCGTTGTGGTCTTGGCCCCCAAAGCGCGCCACTCGGCGGCGGCGCTGCGCAGGTTCCCTTCCAGGGCCTGGCCTTGGCTGCTCCATCGATCACGAAATTGCTGCCAGCAATCGCTCCAGAACGCTTCAAGTTGGGGTGCCAGGGGAGCCCCGCCATCGAGGTCAGCGGGCAAGGGATCCAGCTGCAGTGCCGGATCGCCATCGAGTTGGAGCAGCAGGGGCTCCAGGCTTTCAGGCCCCTTGAGCCGGCTCCTCAAACCTTCAAAGAGGTGGTCGGGCAGGGGCAGAACCTGCTGGTGCCAGTAGTCATGGGCGATTTGACGCACCAGGGGGCCGCTATCGCTCTCCAACTGCAGGGCCGGGGGAAGGCCGGCTTCGAGGGCCTGGCGTTGCAGGGTGCGGCGGCAGAACCCATGGATGGTGGTGATATCGGCGCTATCGAGCTCCTCCAGGGCCAGCAGCAACCGGGCTTGCAGGGGCTTGGTTTGGGCCATCAGGGGCTTGAGCCAGGTGGCTAACACCGGATCTGGGGCTTCCCGGCTGGGCTCCTGCAGGCCGGCCAGGGCCTGTTGCAGCCGTTGGCCTATCCGGTCGCGCAGTTCGGCGGCCGCTGCATCGGTAAAGGTGACCACCAGCACTTGAGCCAGGCTGAGCTCCGCTTCGGCGACCAGCCGCAACACCAGGTGGGCCAGGGCAAAGGTCTTGCCCGTGCCGGCACTGGCCTCCAAAAGGCGAAGGCCTGGCTCGAGGGGAAAGCTATTGGCGTCAAAAGCGGCTA